>JAIWBQ010000028.1:0-2238 GCA_048633745.1 bacterium | reverse complement strand
CTCTAACAAAGTAAAATAGGCTTTCGGCCTTGCTTATAACATCTTCTTGATCCTGGGTTAATTCCTCAGTTTTTTCTCTTATGGGCTTGCTGTCAGAATCAATACTAAAAGTAGGCTTAAGGTATTTTTCGAGCTGTTCCATGATTAGTCTTTTCTTGTTTTGGATTATATAGCTAGTATAGATGAAATTAAAGCAACGGTAAAACCAGGCTGTTGTTGCATCTCTGCTCAGTGCAATTGAATAATGTGAGCTTCTGCTTTACCTTGATTGATTTCCAGGATGCCTACGGTGCCCAACTGCCGCAATCCCATTGGTAGGGTGGGGCTACCTGGGTTTACCAGAAGGACCTCTTTGTAGGTTTCAACCATTGCTTTGTGACTGCCTCCAAAGACAAAGATATCTACAGGCCCGCCAAATTCGGCCCTCATCGCCTGTTCAAGACTCCTCCAGGATGGCTCGGGATAATCTAAGCTGTGAGTTACCCCAATACGCAATCCCTCTATGTTTAGTACATGGCTCTCCTTTAGGCGAGGGTCTTCAGGTAGCCATATATCACCATTGCCTCGGGCAGCAAGCACAGGGGCTATGGTTTCCAGTTCATCCAGAACCTGAAAAATATAAATATCGCCGGCATGAAGGATAAGGTCTACACTGGTAAAAACCTCTCTTACTTGCGGGGGGATTTCATCAGCATCTCTAGGGATGTGAGTATCAGAAATGAGTCCAATTCTCATTATTTTTACTTAAAATCCGGGGAACTTAACAATTCCTAAAATACTAATTGACTTCAACAGGAAATACAACTCCCAAGCTACGAAGAAATCGTTCCTCACTTCAATAGCGACAATCTCAGATGAGACATAATCCTGGCCTGGCGTGCTCACGGAAGCTAAACAAGAGGAGCTGGCAGCAACATACCACGGTATCAATCCCGTGATACTCCTGAAGCAAATCAACGACAATTTAGAGCATTTGTGGAGTCTGGCGGAATAGCTCGCCCATCAACAAAGAAAGGTCAAAACTTATAAGGCTTTGGTAACAGTTTATTTTGACGCAACATGTAGTACTTGGACTCCGATATAGAAGCAAGACCCCAGATGGTGACCTGCGGCTTTTTCATAACCTAAGCCCTGGCTCAGGCAATGAGACTGATTAGTGGTGTCATCTCCCTGTTCAGCCAAACTATGGCATGATGCCGGCTGTCACGCCACCATCGACTACCAGGACTGCTCCGGTGGCGAATGAAGCATCATCGGACGCTAAGTAGAGGACTGCCTGAGCAATCTCCTCTGGCCTCCCTGCCCTCCCTACGGGCTGTCCCTTTCTAAAGGTTTCTTCAGGGATGTCCTTAACCATCGGCGTTCGGATCCCGCCTGGGCAAATACAATTGACGCGAATGTTTAGGTTGGCACATTCTAAGGCCATTACTTTAGTTAGTTGGATAACCCCTGCCTTGGAGGCGCTATAAGCAGGCATGCCTGCCACTCCGAGTATGCCCGAGGTGGACCCGGTATTGATGATGACGCCCCCACCTTGGTTAACCATCGCCGGGATGGCATACTTGGAACCCAGAAAGACACCTTTGAGGTTGGTGTCAATGATACTATCCCACTCTTCCTCTGTGGTATGCACCGCAGGGGCATATGTGCCCAAAATACCGGCATTATTGTAAAGGATGTCTATCCGTCCATATGTATCCACAGTTGTCTTAACCATCTTTTCCACGTCGGCTGACCTGGAGACATCAGCCTTGATAAACATAGCCCCGCCCCCAGCCTCCTCGATCATCCTAACTGTTTTTCGTCCTCCTGCCGGAAAGCGATCGACGACAGTCACTTTAGCGCCTTCCTTAGCCAGGAGAAGAGCAGTGGCTCGTCCGATTCCAGATACAGCCCCGGTAATTAAAGCTACCTTTCCATCTAACTTACCCATCTTTAGCACCTCTTTCATTTACATTTACATTACTACATTCCCCATTTCAACATCACATCTGTTATGGGGGGAAGGCGATGATTTGGTAACTCAGATATGCATCGTTATTGCACCTAAGTCCTCGCCACTTATTAGGATTGAAACCTCTTATCCTCACCTAGGATAGGAGGGGTGAGGGCTCGAATAAGAGAACTCTGAAAAAGAGCCTAATGTTAGCTGCACACTATAGTATGGAGTGTTTGAATTGTCAATACTGTGTTCTTGGGCAAAAGTCTGGACCCAATAAAACCAGGTATCACGCCCCC
>JAIWBQ010000027.1:0-5764 GCA_048633745.1 bacterium | reverse complement strand
ACTTCATTACCTTTGAGACGATGATAACGAGCAAAAATATCAGCAGGTAAATAAGCCCCAGCGACATGCCCCAAATGTAGGGGCCCATTGGCATAAGGCCAGGCAACACCTATAAGAATACGCTCGGTCAAAAACTTCCTCAAAATCCTTCCTATCATAGAGAACGTTTAGCAATCCTACCTATCATTCCGAGCCCTTCGCTTCTTGTCATTCTGAGCCCTTCACTCCTGTCATTGCGAGCGAAGCGAAGCAATACCATTCCGCTCAGAGTAAACTCCGTGAAGAATCTCACGATGCTCAGGACAGGCTCCGTAAAGAATCCAGAGACATTTCACTGTCGTTCAGGGTGACAGTTAATCACCTTCCTATTATACTTAGTCTTTGGGAAAAAAGGTAATTGTTTGCTCTTCCTTCCCCATTCTGTGTAAAGCGTAACCACGACTTAGTCCGCAGTCAACGCAAAGACGCTCTTTCTTGCCCTCCTCACCATTGATTACCAGATAGCGCTCCCCGTATTCAATGGCTCTATGACAGCCATCACATTTTATTTGGCCTATAGCAATGCAGCCAGGCCACATTTCAGCTCCTCCCTTAAGCTTTGACCCTAGTCTTACCCTCAATAACCAATGTAAACTCACCTCTTGGCTCGGTGAAATGCCCCCTCGCCTGACTCACCCTGCCCCTGAAGACCTCTTCATAAACCTTGGTAAGCTCACGACATATGGCTAGCCGTCTATCTCCCAAAGTCTCTTCAATATCGCTCAAAGTTCCCTTGAGGCGATGTGGAGACTCAAAAGCCACTATAGTTCTTGGCTCGCCAGCTATAGAGCTAAGAAGATGCTGCCTTTTTCCTTGACGACGAGGCAGAAAACCGAGGTAAATGAACTGGTCAGTCGGCAGCCCAGAAACCACTAAGGCAGCGGTTACCGCCGAAGCACCAGGAACAGGTACCACAGGAATCCCACGCTCGATAGCGGCAACAATAAGCCTGTAACCAGGATCGCTTAGCCCTGGCATGCCAGCTTCAGAAACCAAAGCCACATCTCCTTCTTCAAGAAAATCCAATAGATAATCAAGCTTGGCTCGCTTACTATGTTCGTGGTAGCTGGTCACAGGAGTTTTTATATTATAGAAATTAAGTAGATGGCGTGTAGTGCGTGTATCCTCAGCAGCAATAAGCTTCGCTTCCCGCAAGCATCGTAAAGCACGCAGGGAGATATCCTCCAGATTGCCAATAGGCGTGGCGAGGGCGTAAAGAGCAGGCACAACTGGATAATTATAACGGACAGCTACGATTTTATCCACGTGTCTTGACTCCAGACTTTTTAGCAACTCTACTGTCATTCTGCACCCTTTCAGTAACACTTTTTTTGAGGCAACGATACCACTTTCGGTAGCAATAATTATGCGTCAATTCGCCCCCTTGACTTCAGACCATCACATCTGTATAGTTCATGGTAACCTCTGCCAGGTGACAAAGATGCCTCAACCTAAATTCAAGGAATTGATGCGAGCGTATGGATTTGATGAGGTTGCCCTTGTCCCCGGGAATGTAACCATTAATCCTGACCAGACAGACATAAGCTTTGCGCTGAGGAACTTTACATTCTCTATTCCTATCCTGGCCTCAGCTATGGATGCTGTCGTTGACTCTTCCTTTGCCATCAACTTCAATAAGATTGGCGGACTCGCTGTCCTTAACCTTGAAGGTGTACAGACACGCTACGAAAATCCCCGTGAAATTCTGGACCAAATTGTTCAAACTCCCGAGACCGAAGTTACTTCCCTGCTTCAAAAGGTTTACTCCCAGCCCATAAAGGAAAAACTTATTGGTGACCTCATTGGAGCAATAAAACATGCTGGGAGCATTTGCGCTGTATCGATAACTCCGGCTAATACCAAACGATTAGCCCCCATAGCTAAGGATGCTGGTATGGATGTGCTTGTGGTGCAATCCACAGTTACTACAGCTAGGCACATCTCCAAGAGCTATCGAGGGCTTATTCTGCCCGAGCTATGCCAGCTAATATCCTTGCCTGTTATAGTGGGTAATTGTTGTAGTTATAATGCTGCATTAGAGTTAATGCGAACAGGAGTTGATGGCATTTTAGTCGGTGTCGGCCCCGGAGCTGCCTGTACCACCAGAGAGGTCACTGGCGTGGGAGTCCCTCAAATAACTGCCACCTTAGATTGTGCTGCCGCTAGAGAAGCATATTCCAAAGAAAGCGGCAAATATGTACCGGTCATAACTGATGGAGGTATTCGCATCGGGGGCGACCTATGTAAGGCATTTGCCTCAGGTGCTGATGCGGTTATGCTTGGTTCGCCTCTAGCCCAAGCTGCCGAAGCTGCAGGAAGAGGTTATCATTGGGGCATGTCTCATCCCCACCCAGCATTGCCTAGAGGGACACGCGTTAGAGTTGGCACCTCTGCTCCTCTGAAGCAAATCCTTCTTGGTCCCACTTCTGTCACCGATGGCACTCAAAACTTAGTTGGGGCTCTACGCACTAGCATGGGCATCTGTGGTGCTCGAACTATTAAGGAAATGCATAAAGTTAAGATGGTCATTGCCCCAAATATAAAAACAGAGGGGAAATATTTCCAGGCAACTCAAAACGTTCCTTAACTTTCTTGCTCTTTAAAGGAAGGCAGAAAGACAAAACCACACCCCAAAGCCAATCAGAATCAAAGCGCAAACAGTAAACACAATCTTCTGCGTCTTCTGTGTCCACAACTTTCTTGACTTAAATGTACCCGCAGAGAGAAATTCATACCAGAGCAAATCACAAGGCCAATGTACCAAAATGAAGAGAAGGATACCAGTAAACCCAAACTTAGCAGCTCCAACTATTAAAGCTATGCCCACAGTTACCCACCATACGTAGAAAGCAGGGTTAGTGCCTGTGACCACAATGCCGGTTGCAAAGGAGCTAACTGGCAGGCCGCCTACTTCACCTGGCGTGTTAGCGTTGGATCGAAACATCCGAACGCCTAAGTAAAACAATGCCAGACCACCCACCACATATATAATCCTCACAACCTGTGGAGAGCCGATAAAGTGGCCAAATCCAAAATAAATCGCCACTATAAGTGGTATCTCGATGGCAGCGTGCCCTATTGCAATCAGGGCGCCAGCATTCTTATCACTATATCCCTTGGCTATCGTGGCAGCGGTCATTGGTCCGGGCAGCATAACACCGGTGAGAGAAATTGCTGCTGCCGACAGTAGAAATAAGCCGAGACCTGTCTCCATAACCTATTTGGGGCGAATGCAGATTTAGATTAGATTTCCTCTTCTTCCTCTTCTTCCTCCGTAGCTATCCCTCCACCATAATGAGGAAGTATTACACCCAGTTTACCTCGGCGACGTTTGGCTCCTCTGGGCAGATCATCAATCATCTTCCTTAGCTCTGCCAACGCCTCAATTGGCTGCTCTTGAGGGGCAACTATACCATCTATCCCGGTTTGCCATAAATTGCCAAGCTCAACACCTGTAACCAAAGAGGGCAAAGTTATTATAACCGGCTTGTCCAATAGCTCACAGAACCTGTGGCAAATAAGCAGGTGCTCCACAGTAATAAAGGATTCCTCGCCCCTACTGATAAATACACCATCTACGTCAAGATCATTAATAGCCTTGACCAAACCCTGATCCAGCGAAGGTGCTATCATCAGGAATCTGCCTATTCCCTCTTCACGCAATGCTATTGCAGGCATCTTTATATCGAAGACTACGAAGTCGCAACTTGAGTCAACAAGTTTACCCAGCTCCTGCTTGCCCACATCCTTTGCAAGTATCCCTAAAGGGATGTCACCTATGGCCCCAGCCACCTGCCTAATATCTTCAATGTTCAAGGTTTGCCCCAATATCAACCCGGCATCTGCATTGGAATCAACCACAATCTTAGCTTCCTTGGCATCTGCCCCAGACAGCCCGGCAATAAGTAACATTGATGAGCTTTTTGCTTCACTGGCAGCCGGGTGAAAACCCATAGATGATGTCGAGGACCTGGAAAGGCGTTGTAATTTATCAACAAATTTACTCATATTACCTCCCAGCCAGCGGCCGGATTCGAGCCACAATTGGCGGTTTACGAAACTGCTGATCTACCCCCGAGCTACGCTGGCACAGGATTAGTATAGCTGATAATAGAGCTCGTGAGCAACGATTTATATCTACTTGTGTCACCACCTGCCAGAAGGTGCTAAAGTTTAATATTCAACCAGACTTTCCTCCTCACATAAGGAGTAGTCAGCACTCAGCACTTAACTGACACCTGCCACTCATCAATTGGGAATCACGAATTCTACTGCTGCTGAGTGTCTGTCTTTCGTCTAGATATATCTGCCTACCGCTTTGGCAATTAGCCTGAGATCCACCATCAACTTGGCGAAGTCCGACGGAGTGAGAGATTGAAGGCCATCCACCAAGGCTTCTTTAGGATTAGAGTGAACTTCGATGAGGAGCCCATCGGCACCAGCAGCCACAACTGCCTTGGCCATCGCTGGAACCAGGGAGTAATGGCCAGCGGCATGGCTGGGATCGACAATTAAAGGCAAGTGGCTGAATTTCTTAATAACCGGTATCGAACCGACATCCAGGGAGAAACGGGTGCTGTCCTCAAATGTCCTGATACCTCTCTCGCACAGGATAACCTGACTGTTTCCTTCTGCCAGCAGGTAGTCGGCCGCCGTGAGCCATTCAGTAACCGTAGCAGATAATCCTCGTTTCAGAACAACGGGGCATTTGCTTTTCCCGATCTCGGTTAGCAGGGCATAGTTTTGCATATTTCTGGCCCCGACTTGCAGTATATCGGCATACTTCGCCACCAGGTCAACATCGTGAGGGTCGACTACCTCGGTCACCACAGGTAGGTCGAACTGCTTCCTGACCTGCGCCAGCAATTCCAGTCCAGCCTTCTCCAGTCCCTGAAAGCTGAAGGGCGAGGTGCGTGGTTTGAAGGCACCGCCGCGCAGGATACAGGCCCCGGCCTTCTTGACGGCAGTTGCCACCGCCGCGAGTTGCTCCTCGCTCTCCACAGCACAGGGCCCTGCCATAACCACGATGCGTTTGTCCCCGATATCTATTCCATTGATGGAAACCACGCTGTTTTCTGCCTTAAATTCGCGGGCAGCGAGCTTGTACGGTTTCATGATTCTGGCTACCTTCTCCACCCCGGGAAGCACGGCAAAGATATCAGTGGGCAATTGTCCGGTGTTGCTTCCCAACAGAGCCAGCACCGTTTTGTCGGTGCCTATATTAAACTGGACGTCCAGTCCCAGTGACTTAGCCCGCTGAACCACCTCATCTATTTCCTCTGGAGGGCTGCCCGTTTTCATCTCCACTATCATAACGCTTTACATCAGCTCCCTGTATTTCTTGACAAGGATGATACGTGCATAGCATCTAGCTGTCAAACGCACATCTTGCGACAGCGTGACGGCGATAACCATCAGATGGTAATTCGTCACCATGCACGCTTGGTTGCCCACAGCAGGTTAGGTGAACGGAATTAAGTCCCTGTAAATTTTATTATGCAGCCTCCAAGACGCACCTCATTAACGCTGAGCTTAAGAACTAATTTGCCACAGACAACACAGGCTACTCCCGCGTAGACTCGTGGTATTAGTGCAGTAGAGCATACGATGTAAAACGAATTACCAGGGGCTTTCCTTATTCTTCAAGGCATCAATAAGGTTATCAAGGGTGATTGCTGCCAAGGTCAGGGTTTGGGTAGTTCCTCTGGCACTGAGCCTTATTGCT
>JAIWBQ010000026.1:0-6308 GCA_048633745.1 bacterium | reverse complement strand
CTCGGAGATCCTTCGCTACGCTCAGAATAACAAAAAAGGAGAGAGGAAAAATGAGAACCATGCTGAAAAGTAAGATCCACCGGGCTCGAGTCACGCAGGTCAATTTAGATTACGAAGGCAGCATCACTATTGACAAATCCCTCATGGAGGCCAGCAACATCCTGCCCTTTGAACGAGTAGAGGTGCTAAACATCAACAACGGAGCTAGGTTTAGTACTTATGCTATCGAAGGGGAGGCGAATTCAGGGGTCATTGGCATCAATGGCGCTGCTGCCAGGCTTGTGGCAAAGGGTGACCTAACTATTATCCTCTCTTACTGTCAAGTCCTTGATGATGAGGCCATGATCATGACACCGACTATAGTTTATGTAGATAGTAAAAACAGGATCCTCTCTAGTCCTTTCGTCATTCTGAACGAAGCGAAGAACCTTCTGATAGAGAAAATGGAGATGAAGCAATGAGGGTTACTATCACAGAAATAAAAGAGATGAAGCAAAGAAAAGAGAAAATACCCATGCTTACCGCTTATGACTATGTAACAGCCAGAATGGTTGATGAAGCTAATGTGCCTTTGATACTGGTTGGGGATAGCCTAGGAATGGTGATGCTGGGCTATGAATCAACTATTCCAGTGACAATGGAGGAGATGTTACATCACACAAAAGCTGTGGTCAGAGGTACTAAGAAAGCTTTGATAATAGGTGATATGCCTTTTATGACCTACCATACCAGTGAGGCCGATGCCCTACGCAATGCAGCACGCTTTATTCAAGAGGGAGGAGCGCAGGCAGTAAAGTTAGAGGGGGGTGAGGTTGTCGCCGAGAAGGTGAGGCGTCTCATCGCTTGCGGCATACCAGTTATGGGACATATCGGACTCACTCCACAATCGATATATCAGTTGGGCGGTTTCAAGGTGCGGGGAAAAGTGGCAGAGGAGGCTAAGAGATTGCTCAGAGATGCTTCTATCTTGGAAGAAGCTGGTGCTTTTGCTATCGTCTTGGAATGTACTCCAGCGCCTCTTTCTAAGTTGATCACTGAGAAACTAGCCATTCCCACAATCGGCATTGGTGCTGGACCTGATTGCGATGGTCAAGTGCAGGTAATCAGTGACATCTTGGGCTTATACACCGATTTTGTGCCCAAGCACGCCAAGCAATATGCCAAATTAGCTGAAGAGATAAAGAGAGCCGTCGCTGATTACGTAACTGAAGTTAAGTCTGAAAGCTTCCCCACTATGGAGCACAGCTATACCATGGATGAAAGCCTTCTTGATGTCATTGGGAGCCAAAGCCCTGATGTATAATGTAGGGTGGACCTTTAGGTTCACCCACCGAGGTTGAAGCCTCGGTGCTACGAAGTCTTTACCAATGTAGTGTATGCCCTTTAGAGCGAGTAAGCCATGCGGGTGCTAAAAACAATCGCTGAGATTAGAGAGTTAAGGCAGCAGCTTACCGGTTCGGTTGGCTTCGTGCCCACCATGGGCTATTTTCATGAAGGTCACTTAACCTTAGTAAAACGAGCCAGAAGCGAAAGTTCCACAGTTGTGGTTAGCATTTTTGTCAATCCTACCCAGTTTGGTCCTAGCGAAGACCTTACCGCTTACCCCCGAGACCTCACTCGTGATTTGAAACTATTGGAGAAGGAAAAAGCGTATATTGTATTTGTGCCCCTCGACGAGGAAATATATCCCCCTAGCTTTAGTAGCTGGGTGGACGTGGAGAAGGTTACCAAACACCTTGAGGGAGCATCTCGGCCGGGACATTTTAGGGGGGTAACTACGGTAGTAGCCAAGCTATTCAACATTGTCCAGCCAACCAAAGCTTACTTCGGGCAGAAGGATGCCCAGCAGGCAGTAGTTATCAAGCGCATGGTCGCTGACCTTAATATGAACGTGGAAATTGTAGTTGTGCCTACAGTAAGGGAGCGTGATGGTCTGGCCATGAGCAGTCGTAATAGCTATCTCACTTCTGAGGAGCGGCAAGCAGCCGCAGTTCTGTTTAAGTCGCTCTCTCTAGCCAGGCAACTATGGCAAGGCGGAGAAAAAGATGCTGATAAAATCCGCCAACAAATGACATCACTTATCCGAAAAGAACCCCTGGCTAAGATTGACTACATTAGCATTGCTGACGCTGACACCTTAGAGGAGCTAAAATTGATTGACCGCTCAGCATTGGCTTCCTTAGCCGTCCGAATAGGCAAAACGAGGCTGATAGACAACACAGTTCTGGAATAAAAAGGGTGGCTGGAAGCGCCCCTTCTGCCTTAGTGCCCCAGCTTAATGTGTTCTTTTGGTGCCTGCTACTTAAGCATAGTGAAGATTACCTTGAATGACTAGACATCGCTTTCGACTAAGGGTATACTAGCCAGCACACCTTCAAAGCCGCCAATTAACTAACCGAAAGAAGGCCAATAAAAAATGGACGAAGTTGTTATTTCTAGAGCTATAATCGAGAGCTACATAAAAGACTTGCTTGAGGCAATGGAACTTGATGTAGCTATAGTGGGTGCTGGACCAGCAGGACTGACGGCTGCTTATTACCTAGCAAAAGAAGGAGTAAAAACGGCCATCTTCGAGAAGAAGCTAAGCATCGGGGGAGGAATATGGGGAGGTGGCATGATGTTCAACAAGATTGTAGTTCAGGATGAGGGCAAGGAAACTTTGGATGAATTTGGCATTACCACCACCCAATATCGGGAGGGCTATTATGTCGCCAGTGCTGTAGAAGTAGCTTCAACTCTTTGCTCTCTAGCGGTAAAGGCAGGAGCCATGATATTTAATTTGCTTAGCGTTGAAGATATAGTCATCAGGGAAGCTCACACAATTGCCGGGTTGGTGTTAAACTGGAGCTCCGTTCCCTTGGCAAATTTGCATATCGATCCTCTAGCCATAAGATCAAAGCTAGTAATAGATGCTACGGGACATGATTGCGAGATTTGCCGCTTGGTCACCGAGAAAGCCGGAGGAAAACTGAGAACAGCGACCGGGAAGATAGTCGGGGAGAAGTCAATGTGGGCTGAGATAGGAGAAAAGAAGGTTGCTGAAAATACTAAGGAGGTTTATCCTAGACTGATAGTTGCTGGCATGGCAGCTGCAGCTGTTTTTGGGTCTCCAAGAATGGGACCAATATTCGGAGGCATGCTCCTCTCAGGCAGAAAAGCTGCCCAGCTAGCTATGGACTTACTCAAACAAGGCTAGGGTTATTATGCCAAGGAGATTTAAATTGTCACCCTGAACGACAGTGAAGAGTCTGTATATTCTCCGCTGCGCCTGTCCTGAATGGTAAAGATTCTTTGCTACGCTCAGAATGACGAGAAGGATGCTAGATTTACCATGTCAAAAACAATCGCTGAAATTAATGAAAAGATA
The DNA here is from genome assembly GCA_048633745.1 of bacterium. GTDB lineage: Bacteria > Chloroflexota > Dehalococcoidia > GIF9 > AB-539-J10 > JAIWBQ01. The sequence continues at coordinate 2,941 of JAIWBQ010000026.1, read as the reverse complement.
AAAAGAGGGAAGGCGGTAATAGTAACCGCTGAAGAGGTAATTGGCATTGCCAAGAAAAAAGGCATAAGCAAGGCAGCGGAAGAAATTGATGTAGTCACCACTGGCACCTTTGGACCAATGTGTTCCTCCGGTGCCTTTATCAATATAGGACATTCCAAACCAAAGATAAAACTTGGCGGCGGCAAGGTTTACCTCAATGATGTTCCAGCTTATACCGGGATAGCTGCAGTAGACCTGTTTCTTGGGGTAACTGCCCTTCCTGATGATGATCCCAGAAATAAGTTCTATCCAGGGGAGTTTAACTATGGTGGTGGGCATGTAATCGAGGAGTTAGTAGCGGGGAAGGATATAAGCCTTATAGCTACCGCCTATGGAACAGACTGCTACCCTAGAAAGAAGCTGGAGACTCTAATCAATATAAGGGACATTAATGAGGCGATGCTGTTCAATATAAGAAATGCCTACCAGAATTACAATGTAGCGGTGAACCTCTCTGATAAGATAATCTACACCTACATGGGGGTGCTTAAGCCCAACTTGGGAAACGCTAACTACTCTACTGCAGGACAACTCTCACCGCTCTTCAATGACCCTTACTATAAGACCATAGGCGTAGGGACGAAGATTTTCTTAGGTGGCGGAATAGGTTATGTGGCATGGCATGGTACGCAACACAACCCCGTTGTCCTTAGGGGGGACAATGGTGTGCCGAGGCGAGGGGCAGGTACGTTGGCTGTAATTGGAGACTTGAAGCAGATGAACCCCCAATGGCTGGTGGGAACAAGCATGCTTGGCTATGGTTGCACATTAACTGTGGGTATAGGCATCCCTGTGCCCATACTCTCCGATGAAATTCTGCGCCATACTTTGGTAACCGATGCTGAGATTTTTGCTCCTATTATCGACTATTCTGAGGACTATCCCCAAAGGAAGCCAGACGTCTTGGGAGAGGTTAGCTATGGTGAGCTTAAAAGTGGCCACATAACGGTTCAAGGAAAGGATGTGCCCACTGCATCCTTATCCAGCTACTTCAAAGCGGTAGAAATTGCCAGTATCCTGAAAGATTGGATACAAAAGGGCGAGTTTTTGCTTACTGACCCGGTGGCTCATTTGCCTGGAGCAGAATCAGGCATAACATTTAAGCCACTTAAAGAAAGGCCAATAGGGGAAGGCGTTTAGTGTCACCCTGAGCAGTAGCGAAGGGTCTATAGGTTCTTCGGTTTGCTCAGAATGACAAGCGGGGTTATTGAACAATTTAATGATGGAGTGATAATAAAATGGATGTCTCCAGAAGAATAGTGCTTCACTTTCCTCCCAGCGTGACAGGGCAGCCAGTTGTTTACCGCCTGGTCAAGGAATTTGATCTCAGTTTCAATATCCTCAAAGCTTCAGTATCACCAGGAGAAGAGGGGTTGCTGGTCATGGAACTAAGCGGCGACCAGATGAGTTATGATAAAGGCATCCAATACCTCACCGAGACCGGGGTAAAGATTCAGTCCTTGAGTCAGGATGAAGTTCGCGATGAAGCCAGGTGCACCCATTGTGGAGCCTGCGTCAACCTCTGTCCCACTGGAGCTTTTTCCCTGGAACCTGAAACTAGAAGAGTGCTTTTTGATCACAACAAATGTGTCGTCTGCAATCTATGTCTCAAGGCCTGTCCTCCCCACGCCATGAGATTGTATTTCTGAACTCTTAGCCCTGAACCAAAGCTCTGAGCCAAGCGAAGAATCATGTATGAGCCACGATTTTACCGCCACTGGATTAAAGAGAGCGACTTAGTCTCCTTCAACGTAGTGGAAAACCAAACAGACCTATATATCAGAGCTAGGCGTAATCTCAAGGACAAGGCTCTTAAATCCATGCTAAAACATCGTGCTTCCCTGGAGAGCTATATTGCGCACCATCCTCTTTTTCTAACCACGTTAGAGCCTTACCATGCTGGAGAAAATGCGCCAATCATCGTCAAAGAAATGGCTAAGGCATCGGAGGTAGCTGGAGATGGTCCTATGTCCGCAGTAGCAGGTGCTATTGCTGAAGCTGTAGGCAGGGATTTACTTCCCCTATCACCAGAGATAATCGTGGAAAACGGCGGAGATATATTCTTGAAAATATGGGGAAAACGCCTGGTGGGTATCTATGCTGGTGAGTCCCCTTTTACAGGAAAAATTGCCCTGGAAATTAAGCCTGACGAAACTCCTTTGGGCATATGCACCTCTTCAGGAGTTGTGGGGCACTCTCTGAGCTTGGGCTCTGCTGATGCTGTTATTGCCCTGTCATCTTCTACACCCTTAGCTGATGCTGTGGCGACCGTCATAGGCAACATAGTCGGAAGCACACAGGATATTCCTAGGGCGATTGAGAAGGCTCAAGGCATCCAGGGGTTGCAGGGCATAGTTATAATCAAGGACGATAAAATTGGAGTTTGGGGCAAGGTGAAAATTGTGCCCCTCAGCTAGAATTGCCAGGTATTAATCACACGCTTACTTTTCAGCCGCACATTCGCAGCTCGCCACTTCAATAACTATGCTCTCAGTATCTCTACCACCCCTGCCATCAGATACCGTCACAGTGATCATAACCTCTCTTGGGCTTCGATCCGGTGCTCTCCAGATAGCTATATAGTCATCCTCATCACTAATGCTACCCACATCCGTCCAAAGCGCCTTGGCCGGTTCAGCTGACCATTTATAGCTCAGCTTATCGTCATCTGAATCCGAAGCAATGCACTCAATTTCGCAACTTGTGCCCTCTATAATTGTCATTGTATCAAGGTAAAAGTTCTTATCGTCTTCTAAGGGAGTGATAATTAAGTCCTCAATAACCGGCCGATGATTAGTTCTCACATCTATGGTCAATGAGTCTCTGCTTTCACCACCTTGTCCATCGGTGACCACTACTGTGATATTGTAAGCGCCCACTGCATCAGGGGCAGTCCAGGTAA
>JAIWBQ010000025.1:0-3377 GCA_048633745.1 bacterium | reverse complement strand
CTTAGTAACCCCATTCTTAACCCTCCTTCTCTTGAGCAGTTACTTGGCATGAAGCAATGCTCCACACAAGGTTGAAATCAAATCATCACATGTGATTAGCCATCTTATTCGGATAGTACGGATGACGCAAGCCAGAGGTCAAGTTATGGAGAGGGGATCGTTCGATAATGCTACCTGCCATTTTGAGATAAGCTTATTGTCAGTCAGGGGAACAATTAAATACTCGCGTCTCCATTTTGAAATGTCGCCTCTCCCTCTAAACGAATTCAGTAAGCCGGCTTCAGGCACCAGGCTTGACTAAAGGAATACGAGCAGTACACAAGGGGCATTCTTCAGGAGAATAAACCGTGGTGGGAGCACGAAGGCAACTGAAGAAAGGCAGGTTAAACTCAAAGTTTTCCCCACCGCGGTCTACGAGCACTCCAATACCAATGACAATCCCACCAAGTTTATCTACAGCGCTTACCGTCTCTCTGATTGAGTTTCCTGTGGTTACAATGTCGTCAACGACGAGGACATCCTCACCAGAGCTAATATCAAAGTCCCGGCGAAAGGCTCTTAATTCGCCCTCCTTTTCGGCAAAGATGCCCCTCACTCCTAGTTGGCGAGCGGTTTCGAAGGCAAGAATAATACCACCGGTGGTTGGTCCAGCAACCACATCTATTTTTTGGCCTTTGAAGTGCTGGACAATGAGACCACACAGCTTCTCAGTATAATTTGGGTACTGTAAGATGCGAAACTTCTCCCAATACACAGGGGAATGTAATCCAGAGGCGAGCAGGAAATGGCCTTCTTTTATTGATCCGGTTGCTTTGAATATCTCTAACACCTCATCACGCAAGTTATACCTCCAACTGCGTTGCAAAGCACTGCCTCTTGCATATTTCCCCCAACCAACTCTGGATAGCTATAATGTTCTACTACTCCCCACCTGCTTGGCGGCCAATAGACGAACCAGGCCTTACCGCTGATGTTATCCCGAGACGCGGTCCAGCCATTATGTGAATCATTGCTGTTATTGCGATTATCGCCAAGCACAAAGTATTCATCCTTAGGTATCTCTTCAGGCGGCATAGTATAATGAGGCGGTTCCTTAACATATTCTTCCTGCAAAGCGATACCATTAATGAAAACCTTATCATCCTTAATCTCCACGGTTTCGCCTGGCAGGGCAATAATTCTTTTGATGTAAGGGAATTCAGAGCCCTCGTGCCTGAAAACGATCACATCTCCTCGCTCGGGATGCGAGAAGAAATACTTTGCCTTAGTTACCATAACCCATTCACCAGCCTCGATACTTGGCAGCATGCTGGAATATTGCACCCTGTAGCCCTGCACGGTAACTCGGAGAAGAGCAAAGATAAGCACAGCTATAAGGATTGTTATGCCGATCTCACGAAGAACTTTCATTAGTGGCGGTTATTCTACCATTGCAAATAAACCAAAAGCCAATTTATCCGTTATACTAAGTGAAAGAGATACTCAATCAAAGGAGGTTTAAATGAAAGAAGCTCGGTGGTTAATTCCTTGCTTGATAGTGGTGTTGCTATTAGGCGCTGTTGGCTGTGCCCCGGGAGGTGCTCCAGGGGATATTACTATCCTACCACAACAGAACACTGGAATATGGGTTACTGGCCAAGGGGAAGCGATGGCCGTTCCTGATATAGCCATGCTTAGCTTGGGCATCGAAGCCCGGGGGAATACAGTGGCTGAGGCTCAAACCCAGGCAAGTGAGGCAATGGATAAGGTGATGCAGGCATTGAAAGACAACGGTGTAGCTGAGAAGGATATCCAAACACAGCGGTTCAGCATCTATCCCATAACAACATGGAATAAAGATGAAGAGAAGCAGGAAATCACTGGCTATCGGGTGACCAATATGGTGACGGCTAAGATAAGAAAGATAGATAAGGCTGGTATTATCATAGACGCCGTAGGCCAGGCTGGTGGTGATTACACTAGGGTTCAGGACATAAGCTTTACTATGGATGACCCGACTCCATACTATGAAGAAGCGCGAACTAAAGCAATGGAAGATGCCAAAAACAGAGCAGAGCAACTAGCTGATTTAGCTGGAGTCGGGCTGGGCACGCCTACTTATATTTCCGAGGGTGCTGTCTACTGGCCACCAACTACCAGGGATTTCAATGAAGCGGGTGCCGTTCCTGCACCGGCGCCAACAACCCCCATCAGTCCTGGAGAACTGAAGCTCACAGTCAATGTTCAGGTAGCCTATGCCATAGTTTGAGCACCTGAAACATCGCTATTCAACCCCCTCCTATCTCGAAGGCAGGGGGTTTCTATTCCCAGGCTTGTCTCTTACCCCTTCCCAGTGATACCATATCACCCGGTGGGCCGCTAGCTCAACTGGCAGAGCAGCTGACTCTTAATCAGCAGGTTCAGGGTTCGACTCCCTGGCGGCTCATATGAATACAAAATTTGGGCAGAAAGGTGATTTTGGCAATGTTAGCCATGCTGAGTTTAGGAAATCGTGTTTGGAAGAGAGTTAAGTGAGCGAGCAACCTGAACCACCAAGACGCAGGCTTCCCCCGGCAGTCATAGCCGGCATAATTCTAGCGGTCGCCTGTGGCATCGCGTTATATATACGAATAGCCCTGCCTCACGACCAGGTTTTCGTCGATGGATTGGTCTGGTTCAAGGGAGTTGATCCCTGGTGGCACATGCGCCACATAGAAAATCTAGTTCACAACTTTCCACACATCAACTCCTTCGACCCCTACAGGGTCTACCCCGGTGGTGGCGGAGCACTTGCCCGCCCATTCTTTGACTTGCTTGTTGCTGGAGTCATCTGGCTTGTCAGCCTGGGTTCAGCAACCCAGAATACTATAAATACAATTGGCGCTTATGCTCCGGCTATTCTGGGCACCCTGACACTCATCCCGGTGTACTTCATCGGCAAGGAATTGTTTAACCGCTGGGTGGGTGTGTTGGCCGCTGTCCTGCTTGCCATATTGCCCGGTGAGTTTTTGAATCGCTCTCTTCTCGGTTTTACCGACCATCATGTAGCTGAAGCTTTGTTTAGCACAACAGCTATGCTGTTTCTGATATTGGCGGTCAAGCGAGCTCGAGAAAGAGAAATTTCATTCGCCCACTTCCTGCACAGGGATTGGGCAACTATTCGCAAGCCTCTTATCTATACTCTGCTCGCTGGCCTTTTCCTGGGATTTGACCTCCTTACCTGGATAGGTGGGCTTCTGTTTGTCTTTGTTATCTTTGCTTACCTGGTGATTCAATTCATCATAGACCACCTGAGGCATAGATCAAGCGACTATCTATGCATTGTTGGCACTCTGCCTTTGCTCATCGCCTTCATAATGCTCCTACCACTTTTAGGCGAAAGTGGGCTGGATGCTGTC
>JAIWBQ010000024.1:0-3259 GCA_048633745.1 bacterium | reverse complement strand
CTGGAGTCTCTGTCCCAGCCAATAGAAGAGCGCTTTGGAAGATTGGCCGAGGCAAATATCAAGGCTTGTAAGACGGCATATGAGGAAACTGCCATCGCAGAACCAAGTGCTGTCTCCAAGAAATCTGAAAAGGTATACGCAGGAGAGAAATTGCCCTCATGGAAGGAATTAGCCCCCGGGTTTGTGGTAACTGAGCCAGGAAATGCCAGGAGCTACCGCAGTGGAGATTGGAGGGCAGAGCGTCCTGTCTGGGATCACGATAGGTGCATTAAGTGCGGCATCTGCTCTCTTTTCTGTCCTGAGGGCTGTATTAACCAGGATGAGCAAGATTATTTTGAAGCTGACTATTACTATTGCAAAGGATGCGGCATTTGTGCCCGTGAGTGCTGGACGCAGGCAATAACTATGGTTGAAGAGGTAAAGGAATGAAAAGAGTGGGGCTTGAATCCTCCATCGCTATAGCTGAGGCAGTCAAATTAGCTAGCGCTGACGTTGTTTCGGCTTATCCTATTACCCCCCAAACTCACATCGTTGAACGCCTGGCGCAAATGGTTGCTGATGGTGAACTAGATGCAAATTACATACCTGTCGACTCAGAGCACTCAGCCATGAGTGGTTGCCTAGGCGCTTCAGCAGTGGGAGCTAGAACTTTCACTGCTACCGCTGGCCAGGGTTTGGAGCTAATGCACGAGGTATTGTATCTAGCCTCTTCAATGAGGCTACCTATAGTCATGGCAGTTTGCAATCGAGCTTTGTCAGCACCATTGAGTATCTGGGGAGACCACTCCGATGTCATGGCTGTCCGTGACACTGGTTGGATTCAGATCTTTGCTGAAAATGCCCAGCAGGCCTTTGATTTGACCTTATGTGCCTTCCGCATTGCTGAGGACCCAGCAGTTCTCTTCCCAGTCATGGTGCATATCGATGGTTTTCATTTGTCGCATGTTATCGAGCCTGTTTTAGTTCCTGAGCCTGAGGAGGTAAACCGGTTTTTACCTAAATTCCAGCCTCTTTATGCCCTTAATCCGGATAAACCATTGGCCATGGGAGATTTCGGCACGCCTGACCTTTACACTGAGGCTAAGAAATCCCAGGATGTGGCTTTGAGAAATTCCACAAAGGTGATTTTACAAGCATGGCGGGAATTTGGAGAGCTTTTGGGACGTGATTACTCACCTGTGGAAGCTTATAACATAGATGATGCCGATGTCCTGCTCTTAACTATGGGAAGCTTCAGTGAGGTAGCTATGGTAGCCATAGATAGATTGAGAGAAGCGGGGGAAAAAGTAGGATTAGTAAGGTTGCGTCTGTGGCGGCCTTTCCCCTTTCAGGAATTTCGTCGGCTGGTAGCTCAGGCTAAGTTGCTCATCGTTCTTGACCGCGCTATCTCCTTTGGTGGTCCAGGCCCTGTTTGTTCCGAGATTCAAGCTGCTCTGTATCCTTTAGAAAAAAGACCAAAGATCGCTAGCTTCATTGGCGGGCTAGGTGGTAGAGATATCTCGGTTGAGGGTTTTGAGAATATGATACACCGAGCAGTAGAAAAAGCTAAACAGGAAAAGCTGGAAGAATTTGAAATGATTGGAGTGAGAGAATAATGGAAAGCTTGGCTTTGTATATTCCTCGCTTAGTGACAACAAAGGAGAATTTCGCCTCGGGGCATCGTGCTTGCTCAGGGTGTGGTGAAGCTTTGGCAGTGAGGCTTGTGTGTAAAGCTTTGGGCAGGAATGTAATCGTCGTTATGGCTACGGGCTGCATGGAAATTGTATCCTCGCAACTCCCTTATACCTCCTGGCAAGTCCCCTGGATTCACACCCTATTTGAGAATACTGCGGCGGTAGCCTCAGGTATAGAAGCTGGCATGAAGGCATTAAATCGCAAAGGCGCTTCTTTACCAAAAACTAAAGTAGTAGCTATGGGTGGTGATGGTGCAACATTTGACATTGGCATCGGAGCTATATCTGGTGCTTTTGAAAGAGGGCATGACTTTCTCTACGTTTGCTTTGATAATGAGGCATATATGAATACAGGGATCCAAAGGTCAAGTGCTACTCCTTTTGGTGCTTCAACCACTACAGCGCCGGCAGGCAAGGTCAGTTTCGGACAGAGTACCTGGAAGAAAAACATGCCTGCTATTGCTGCCGCTCATGGTATTCCCTATGTAGCCACTGCTTGCCCGAGTTATCCTTTTGACCTTATGGATAAAGTGAAAAAGGCAGTAGCTATTGAAGGCCCCAGTTACATTCATATCTTTTCTGTTTGTCCCACAGGGTGGCGAGCTCCTTCTGACTTATCTGTGAGATTAGGAAGGCTGGCGGTAGAAACGGGAGTTTTCCCTCTCTATGAAATAGAAAAAGGGGAATATACCCTGAACTTTGACCCGCCAAGACTACGCCCTGTTGAGGATTACCTAAAACCCCAAGGGAGATTCAGGCATCTCACCCCGGAAATAATAGAAAAGATACAACAGGAAGTAAGCTCTGGGTATGCTAAGCTCAAGGAGAAAGTGACTAAATGAATCAAAAGGTGGCTGCTATTATTGATGAACATAAAAGCGATAAAGGACAATTAATCTCTATACTACAGGACGTCCAGGCTGAATTGCATTATTTGCCTAAGGAAAGTTTGATCCAGGTCAGTGACACTATGGATATTCCCTTAAGCCGAGTATATAGTGTGGCTACTTTCTTTAAAGCCTTCAGCCTTAAACCCAGGGGCAAACATTTAATCGATGTCTGCTTAGGGACTGCCTGTCATGTCAGAGGTGCTCCTAAGCTGCTGGATCAACTTGAGCGAAGCTTAAGGATTAGCCGTGGAGAAACAACCAGTGATCTTAAGTTCACCTTAGAAACAGTGAATTGTATGGGATGCTGCGCCCTGGGACCGGTAGTAAGGATCGATGGCAAGTATTTCGGGCAAATGGGGCCTAATAAAGTTGATCCTTTGCTAGCTGGCTACTCGGCTTAGGATTCAGCCTTAGATTCTGAGTGTAAAGTATGTTAGAGAAACTGAAATCCAAACAGGACTTAGAGAAGCTAAGAAAAGAAGTACTGGCGGCAAGAAAAAAGGAAAAGGATAAACCCCTTGTTACTATATGCAATGGTACAGGGTGCCATGCTAGTGGATGTGTGGAGGTTACAAAAGTTTTTAGACAGGAGATAGCAAATCAGGGACTAGCTGACAAGGTTAATATAAAAGCTATAGGCTGTCATGGCTTCTGTGAGAGAGGACCAATTGTTGTTATTCAGCCCGGCGATATCTT
>JAIWBQ010000023.1:0-8218 GCA_048633745.1 bacterium | reverse complement strand
TAAGAATGAAGAAGGATACCATAATTTAATCCAATTAGTTACTAAGAGCTATCTTGAGGGATTTTACTACAAGCCTAGGGTAGATAAAGAGCTTTTGAAACTTCATCACAATGGACTTATCGCTCTTTCTGGCTGTGCTCACGGAGAACTAGCTCGACTTATCCTGGAAGGGCGAACCGATGATCTTGTCACAACAGCTTCATGGTATAAGGATGTCTTTGGTGATTACTATTTGGAGATTCAAAGACATCCAATCCCTGAGCTGGACCAAATTAATCAAGAGCTTATTTCCTTATCCACCAAGCTCGACATACCGCCTGTAGCCACGTTTGATGTTCATTACATTGATAAAAAAGATGCTCCGACACATGAACTTCTACTATGCATACAGACCAACACTTCTATACATGATGAAAAAAGGCTAAAGATGGCTGGTGATTTCTTCTACTTAAAAAGCCCCGAAGAAGTGAACCAACTGTTCGGTGACTTACCTCAAGCCGTGGAGAATACCCAACTCATTGCTGATATGTGTCAACTGGAGTTGGATTTTACCAAGCTGCATCTCCCGCAGGTAGAATTGCCCCAAGGTAAGAAGGCTGATGATTTTTTGGCTGAGCTTTGTTGGCAAAGCTTGGAAAAACGTTATTCAGAACCCAGCTCAGAGGTCAAGGAACGCCTCAGCCACGAACTTGAGGTCATCAAAAAAACAAATTTTGCCCATTACTTCCTCGTCATTTGGGATATAACCTCATTTGCTAGAAAACAGGATATCTACTTCGGCGTTCGAGGGAGTGCTGCTGCCAGCCTGGCTCTTTACTATCTGGGTGTCACTAATGTAGATCCACTGGACTACAGGCTTGTTTTCGAACGGTTCCTCAATATAGAGCGCCGTGAACTTCCTGATATTGACCTTGATTTTCAGGACGATCGTCGCAGTGAGATTCTAGCTTACGTCACTCAGAAATATGGGAGTGACCACGTAGCTCAAATTATCACCTTTGGCACACTGGGAGCTAGTGCAGCATTACGCGATACTGGAAGGGCTTTGGGCATGCCTTATAGTCAGGTAGATCAAGTAGCTCGGCTTATTCCTCCAGAGCTAACCATAACATTGGATAGAGCACTGGAAGGAAGCAAGGAGCTCTACACTAGTTACTGCCAGGATGAAGCGGTGCGTAACTTAGTTGACTCAGCCAGGAAAGTGGAGGGGATTGTCAGGCACGCCAGCACCCATGCCGCTGGCGTTGTCATATCACATGACCCCTTAACTGAATATGTGCCATTGCAAATGGTAGGAAAAGGTGGGCAGCACACTGTTATGACTCAGTTTCATATGGAAAACATCGCTCGCCTGGGGTTGCTTAAAATGGATTTCCTCGGTCTGTCCAATCTGACCATTTTGGACAAAGCCACCCAAATTATCAAGCAAAATCGCGGCATCTCCATAGATTTATCACACATACCTCTCAACGATGCTAAGACTTTTGATTTGCTTGCCTCAGGGGAAACTAAAGGCATCTTCCAATTGGAAAGCACCGGGATGCGCCGCTATATAAGGGAACTCAAGCCCACCACCTTCAGCGATATTGCTGCTATGGTGGCGCTCTACCGCCCAGGACCCATGGAACAGATTCCCACTTTTATTAGAGCCAAGCAGGGAGTTATCCCTGTTCATTATCCCCATCCCACCCTAAAAGAGATTCTAGAGGAAACCTATGGAGTTATCGTTTATCAGGAGCAGGTAATGTTTATCGCCCAAGCCCTGGCTGGTTATAGCTTGGGCCAGGCTGATATTTTTCGTAAAGCCATGGGGAAAAAGATACCTGCGGTTATGAAAAAAGAGGAGCGCAATTTTATTGCTGGAGCTAACAAGAATGGCATATCACCAGAATTAGCTAGAGAGGTATTTTCCTTGATCGAGCCCTTTGCTGGTTATGCTTTCAATAAAGCCCATAGCGTTAGCTACGCCCTCATTGCTTACTTCACCGCCTATCTTAAAGCAAACTACCCCATTGACTACATGGTTGCCTTCCTCAACACCTATTTAGATAATATGGAAAAGGTTCGTTCTGGGGTTGCTGAATCTCGCAGGTTAGGTATCAAAGTGCTCCCCCCAGATATCAGCAAGAGCCAAGCTAACTTCGCTATTCAAAGGGATAGTGAGAATAATCCAGCCATCCGCTTTGGCCTAGCCGCTATTAAAAACATCGGCTTCTCGCCAATTGAGCATATCTTGTCTGGTCGCGATCCAGAGGGCGACTTCAAATCCGTAGAGGATTTCTGCTATCGGACCAACCTGCGCAACATCAATAAGAAAGTGTTAGAAAGCTTGATTAAAGCTGGTGCCTTCGACTCCCTGGGCAGCCGCAAAGCACTACTCCAGTCCATAAATAGGATTGTCTCTCTGGCTCAAGTAGAGCAAAGAGCAAGAGAATCAGGACAAGCTAGCTTGTTTGATTTATGGGCTCAAACCCCTCCATCCATACCTGCTAGCTACGAACAAGCAAACGGATTCTCAAAATATTCGCCAAATTTTTTGGATGAAAAGCAATCCCAAAGCGAAGGCGAAGAAGTATCCACTAAGCAAAAGCTCATCTGGGAAAGAGAGCTATTAGGAGTTTATTTTTCCCAATCCCTCGATTTCTTTGCTCCCGAACTATCTCCAACGGGTACTGTTTCCTGCGGTGAAATCAATGCTGACATGGTTGATGAAACGGTGACAGTTACAGGGATGGTGGTCTCGGTGCGTCAAGCCTTCACCCGAGATCAACGCCCTTTTGTTGTTGCTGCTATTGAAGACTTGGATGCTAGTGTGGAAGTTATCGCTTGGCCCAGGCTCTATGATAGCACCCAATGGCTATGGCAGGAGGGCAACATTCTTACCGTTAAGGGCATAGTGAAAATGAGAGACGGAGGAGCGCAGTTAAATTGCCAGGAGGCGCAATATTATCACCCCCCCCCACAAAATTGCCGCCATGTCATAATAGATATTAACCAGTCAGGTGACGCCGGAAAGGATATCGAGTGCCTCCGTAAAGTCATGGATGTCCTGAAGCATTACCCCGGACAGGATAAAGTATCTCTTACTGTGGTCGGCGAAGATGGAATGATTAATTTGGAGATGCCAAAGATGGCAATAAACTACTGCCCTGAATTAGCAGGAGAATTGAGCAATATATTAGGCGAAAGCAATCTGAGGCTTACGCGACAACTCATTTAGCTTTTGACCCTGCCAACTGCCCATCTGCTACTCTTTACTCCTTTTCCTCAACCCAATAGCGCGGCCTCACGTTATCTCTTGTCCAGCTCACTATGCTAGCAAGAGTTGTGCCCGGCAGGAATATTTCTTGGATTCCTGCTTCCTTAAGTTTTGGTATATCATCTTTGGGAATAATACCACCACCGATAACTGGTATATCTTCTGCGTTACGCTCCTTTAGCAGCTCAACCACTCTTCTGAATAAGGTCACGTGAGCTCCTGAGAGGCAGCTTAGCCCGATTAGATCGACGTCTTCCTGCAGGGCTGCAGTGACAATTTGCTCTGGCGTCTGATGTAAGCCGGTATATACCACCTCAAATCCAGCGTCTCTATAAGCCCTGGCTATAACTCTTGCCCCACGATCATGTCCATCAAGTCCTGGCTTGGCAACCAGGATTCTTAGCTTTCTTTCTGAGATCGTCTTCCCCTCTTGAGCACTAAGACTAATTATATCCCCCCATTAATAAAATCCCGGGTCTCTGTATTCTCCGAAGATATCTCTCCACACATCGCAAATTTCCTGCTCAGTAGCGTATTCTTTCACTGCCTCTAATATGTAAGGCATCAAATTCTTGTCCGTCTTGGAGGCAGTGCGAAGATCATTCAAACTTTGAATTACCCTGTGATTATCCCTCGCCCTTTTTACCCCCTTCAACCTGGCAAGCTGCTCCTGCTCTACTTTCTCATCTATCCTTAGTATCTCAGCAGGCTTCTCCTCCTCAGCGACATACTTATTTACTCCTACCATGATCTTCTCCCCTTCATCTATCTGCTTCTGGTAGTGATAAGCAGCATTGGCAATCTCCATTTGAGGAAACCCCTTGTCGATAGCAACAAGCATGCCTCCCATATCATCTATCTTATGGATATACTCCCAAGCTTTTTCTTCCAACTCATTAGTCAGAGACTCCACAAAATAAGAGCCAGCTAAGGGGTCTATGGTGTTGGTGACTCCTATCTCATCGGCGAGTATCTGCTGGGTGCGAAGAGCAATAGTAACAGCAGATTCAGATGGTAAAGCCAGCGTCTCATCTAGAGAGTTGGTATGCAAAGACTGCGTTCCACCCAGGACCGCTGCCAGGGCCTCAGTTGCAGTCCTGACGATATTGTTATAAGGCTGCTGGCCAGTCAAGGAGCAGCCCGCAGTCTGGGTGTGGAACCTCATCCACCAGGAGCGGGGATCTTTAGCCTTGAATCTATCCCTCATAATCTTAGCCCACATCCTTCTAGCTGCTCTGAACTTGGCAATCTCCTCAAAGAAATCAAGGTGGGAGTTAAAGAAGAAAGAAAGACGAGGTGCGAAGGAATCAACGCCAAGCTTCTTTCTTTCCATAACCTCTTGGACATACGCTATTCCGTCCGCTAAGGTAAAGGCCAATTCCTGAACGGCAGTGGATCCCGCTTCCCGAATATGGTAGCCGCTGATGCTCACAGTGTTCCACATGGGAACATACCTGGTGCCAAATTCAATAGTATCGCTTATCAACCTAACTGACGACTCGGGCGGGAGCATCAACGTCTTCTGGGCAATAAATTCCTTCAGCATATCGTTCTGAATCGTCCCCCCAACCTTATCCCAGCTTATCCCCATCTTCTCAGCCACGGCTAAATACATAGCCCAGAGTACAGATGCTGGGGGATTGATGGTCATGGAAGTAGTCACCTTATCAAGAGGAATCTTATCAGTCAGGGCCTCGAAATCTTTCAGTGTATCAATTGCTACACCACATTTCCCACACTCACCCACGGCCAGGGGTGAATCAGTGTCATATCCCATTAAGGTAGGAAAGTCAAAGGCAGTGCTCAGTCCCGTTTCGCCCTCTTTCAACAAGAGATGCCACCTTTTATTGGTATCCTCAGCAGTACCCAATCCGGAAAACATGCGAAAGGTCCATTCCTTTCCACGATACATGGTGGGCTGGCATCCCCGGGTAAAAGGGAAAATTCCAGGATAGCCAATATGCTCCTCAAAATTTAAGTCTTTGATATCCTCTGGAGTATAAATACTCTTTATTTCCAGGTCGGAAACGGTAGAAAACCTTTCCTGCCTCTCAGGTTTTTGGGCAATACCCTTGTTCACTTCTTTTTGCCATCTCTCCTTGCCCTTACGAGCCTGCCTCAGGGTTTCTTCCGTAAACACGCCCACCTCCTCTTAACGATTAGTTGTTCTGGTTCGGCTTTAGAAGAATTTAGAAGAATTTTGAAGGACTTAGTATCTACTCTCGCAGCAACCTTCATACCAAAGCGAATCTGTAGAGGAGTGTATCTGATGCGGAGGGTGAAGTCAAACTTCATAATGACAAGCAACGGAAATAGTAATACAGTAGAGGCAAGGAATTTGGAGAAGAGCTAAACTATTAGCGTAGGGTGGCTAATGAACCTTCATCATCAAATTGAGCAATATTTACCTCAGCATCTTGTGGAGCTAGTCAGAAATATCAGCGGACAGGCTGATAAGCTGGACCAAAGGGTGTATCTCGTCGGTGGTATAGTACGGGATATACTGTTAGCTTATCCCAACTTCGACCTGGATTTGGTAATCGAAGGCGACGCAATGGAACTAGCTCAACAAATAGCTGAAATTAGTCAAGCGAAGTTGGTTACCCATCCCCGCTTCGGAACTGCCAAGCTCAACTACGGCAACTTCAGCATAGATATGGCTACCGCACGAGGTGAAACTTATGCCAATCCCGGAGCGCTACCAACAGTTACCCCCAGCACCCTCCACGACGACCTTTATCGCAGAGATTTCTCCATTAACGCTATGGCCATATCCCTGGCCCTAAACGATTACGGCGACTTGATTGATTCCCACCAAGGTAGAAGCGACCTGGAACACCATCTTATTCGAATTTTACATCCCGAAAGTTTTAGTGATGATGCCACCAGAATTTTACGAGCCATTCGCTATGAACAACGACTAGGATTTAAGATGGAACCTCAAACTACCCGACTACTTGAACGGGATATTCCTATGCTGGATGCCATAAGCGGCGATCGAATAAGGCACGAGCTAGAACTAATCCTCAGGGAGAAATATCCAGAATATGTCTTCAAGCGACTTGACGAGCTAGGAGTGCTGCAAAGGATAAATCCCTCTCTCAAAGGCGACGGCTGGATAGCTGAGAAATTTGACAAAGCACGCCAGCTAAGCAAGCCCGGATACTTGCCCTCGCTTTACTTCTGTCTTCTTATTTATCCACTTAGCGAAAGGGAGAATGAGCAATTCATCCATCGTCTTAACATGCCGAAAAAGTTAGCCCGAACATTGCGCAACACACTCCACCTTGAGGGCAGGCTTTCCCACCTGGAAAAACCTTCCATGAAACCTAGCGAGATTTATTATCTGCTCCATGAATATGATCCGTTGGCTATTCAGGCAAACGCTATAGCCTCAGAATCCTCACCTGTACACAGACATCTCCAAGTATTTCTCACAAGACTGCGCTATGTGAAAACCTTCCTTAACGGAGAAGAGTTAAGGAGGCTGGGCATCTCTGCCGGACCGGAGTTAGGGAAAATCCTCCAAGCATTGCATAAGGCGAAACTGGATGGAGAAGTTAACACTAAGGCAGATGAGGAAGAGCTAGCTCTATCATTCAAACCATGAAGGGAAAAAGTAAGGAATTGCAGAACCAAAATAACATAACACAATATACTTAGGGAATCTCCCCGCCCAGCAGAATATTAAGAATTTCCACAATGGCATCCTGAAAGCCCCAGCAACTAATCCAGCTATGTCAAACGGTAAAATAGGCTGGAGAGAAAGAAAGAAAATAGTCCGTCCCCCGTATTGTTCCATCCATCCCACAACTCTTTTGTACCCTGGTGTGGTCTCCCTGACTATTATCTTCTTCCCCAAATAACCAGCATAATACCCAGTTATCTCTCCCAATGTGCCAGCTACGCTGGCTACCAAAGCTACAAGAACAGGATTCAATTGCGACGCTGCTGTTATCATTATAGCTATGTGAATAGGTACAGGTACTATGATACTGGCGTTACTTATCAGGGTGGTCACAAAAACAACCAGATAAGCCGTCGTGGCAAATTCCTCTACTGAAATATCAAAATAAGTCACCAGATATCGAAATAGGTAAATAGAGCCGATGCTGATGCCGATGAGGATAACGGCGTAAACCGCTATGCTAAACCACCTTTTTTGTTCTGCTTTTTTCACTGTAATTAGTTCAGTCGATTAGCCATCCCTTCAGGATTAAGCCTTCAAGAGCGAAGCTCTGGGAAGGGAGGATGCCACGTAACATTCCATCCCTTGTCCTTTCAACCTTGAACTTAGCTCTTCGGCCCGTTCCCCCTCGGAGACAAAGGTGAAAAGACATGGTCCAGAGCCAGCTAGATAAACGCTTGAAGCTCCGGCTTCCTCGAAGATCCTCCCATACTCATTAAGTTTAGGAAAGAAACCAAAGGCCACTTTCTCAAAAACATTGAACATAAGGGATGGGCTAATCATTTTCCCTTGCCTTAAGGATGATAAAGCTGAATTTGCAAATTGCCCTTTGGTGAAATGACCGGTGGTTAATTCATTGTAGAGTTGCCTCGTCTTGTCTGTGACTCTGGGCAATGGTGGCACCAGTAAAACAAACCAGGTTGGACATAAAGATGGCAATAGGGTTACCTTTTCCCCCACTCCTTCTATTAAAGCTGTGCCTCCACAAATAAAGAAGGGGACATCCGAACCCAGCTTGGCTGCTAAACGAGCTAGCTCAGAAATAGATAACCCCAGTTCCCAAAGCTCATTAAGAGCTAACAAGGTAGCAGCAGCATCGCTGCTACCTCCCCCTAACCCCACCCCCCAAGGAACATATTTGTAAAGCTCAATTTCCGCTCCCTTAGGGCATTGGGTAACCTCCCTGAGAAGCTCGGCAGCCTCCATTACCAAATTATTACATTCTAAGCTTGGCTCATTGCACTTAAAATGTATCTCCTCATCTAGCTGGA
>JAIWBQ010000022.1:0-7291 GCA_048633745.1 bacterium | reverse complement strand
GGATGCAGTGATACATTAGTAAAGAAGCTGAACGGGTTAAAAGGAGGAGAAAATGAGTGCAGTAATACCACGCCATAGAGTAAATGTCTTAACCGGAATCAAATCAGCCAAGCTGATCGAAGACCCCGTGGAGTATGCTAATTTGATTAAGAAGGCCAAAAGGCCGCTCCTCATAGTTGGCCCCCTTTTGCTGGAATCGACGCCCGATGGCAAGCTCCTTCTGGAATACGCCTTGGATATTGCTAAGGCCAGCAACATCCCTATTTGTGCCACAGCTCAGACCAAGGGAAAGGTAGCAGAACTTGGAGTAAAGCCGGATAGCGTCTATGATGCAGTGGAGATAGTGAACGCTCTTAAGGACCCCGAGTGGAAGGGAGTTAGAAAGGAAGGTAACCACGACCTGGTGATGTTCTGCGGCATAAGGAGTGATCTTGGAAACCAAAGCCTTTCCACACTTAAGCACTTTGCGCCGCATTTAAAAACGATGACGCTGTGCAAGCATTATTTCCCCCATGCTAACTATTCCCTGCCTAATTTCAAAAAGGATGAGAAATGGCTTTCATTCTTAGAAAGCCTAATAGATAACTTAAAGAAAGGAGGATAAGAAATGGCAGACGAATTTCATGTGGATATGGGACCTCAATATGAAGGTGAGGTCATAAGGAAAGAGGACCTATATATCGAGTTCGGCGGACCGAAGGTGGAATATAAATTTGAGCTGGCAACAGTGAAGAATCCTGACGAAATAGAGAATGAGAAGGTAGAGATCATTGGTCCTGATATAAGTGACTTGGAACCCTATGATGAGGAAAAAAAGGGTGGCAGTTACCCCATAGCTGTCTTGGTTGATGTTGCCGGAGGAGAACTGGATAAGGATGCCGAGGCGATCATTGAAAGAAGGACTCACATGTTCACCAACATGATTGAGGGTTGGTATCACATGAATCAGAGGCAGGATGTATGGATGAGGATAAGCAAGGATTGTCATAAGAAAGGCTTCACTTCCCTTCGGGAATTGGGCGAAATCTACATCTTGCTTTTCACTTCAGAGATGTCAATTATTGAAAAAATCCAAGTCACTATCATCACAGATGCGGAAAAGATAAAGGAGCTTCGCCCCAAGGCTTTGGAAGTCTATAACGCCAGGGATGAAAGAGCAAGGACTCTACGTGATGAAGACGTGGACACCTTCTATGGTTGCACCTTATGTCAGAGCTTTGCGCCTACTCATATCTCCATCATAACTCCAGATAGGATTGCCAATTGTGGAGCCATAAACTGGTTTGATGGCAGAGCTGCTGCCAAGATTGACCCTGATGGACCCATATTTGCCATACCTAAAGGGGAGCTTATAGACCCCGTAAGGGGTGAATACACGGGAGCCAATGCGGTGGAATACGAAAAGTCCCTGGGGACCTATGACAGAGTTTACCTTTACAGCGCTTTCGAGCACCCCCACACTTCCTGTGGTTGCTTTGAAGCCATCGTCTTCTATATCCCTGAAGTGGATGCCTTTGGAGTCGTGCATAGAGAGTTTAAAGGCGAGTCTGTCGTTGGACAAACCTTTTCTCATATGGCTGGTGAGACCTCTGGAGGAAGACAGGTAGAAGGTTTCTTGGGAACCGGGCTAGAACAACTAAGGTCTCCCAAGTTCATCCAGGCAGATGGGGGCCTGGCCAGGATAGTGTGGATGCCTAAGGATATAAAGGAAAGATTCAAAGAGCCGCTGGAGCAAAAAGACCTCTACGATAAAATGGCTACAGAGGAAGACGCAAGAAATCCAGACGAGCTTACGGAATTTTTAGAGAGGGTCGGACATCCCTGGCTGAAAGGCGAAGTGGAGCTTCCAGCGTAAAGTGCAGAGTTAGAAAGCAAAAGTCAAAATGTATTTTTGAGTTTTTGATCTTTAGTTTGGATTTTGTTTCAGGAGGTTTATTATGCCGATTTCAGGTTCCGAAATTGTAAAGATGCTTCCCGGCAGGAAACCATGTAAGGACTGTGGCTTTCCTACCTGTTTCGCCTTTGCTATGAAGCTAGCATCGGGTGGAGCTACTGTGGACAAATGTCCTTATCTTTCCGAGGAGGTAAAAGCGAAACTGGTGGACCTTCTAGCACCACCCATAAAGCTTGTCACCATAGGCTCAGGAGAGAACGCAGTTCAAATCGGGAATGAAGAAGTAATATATCGGCATGAGAAGACTTTTGTTCACCCACCAGGCATTGCACTACTTATCTCAGACAAAGAGAGTGAAGCTAAAATTGAAGAAAAGATAAAGAAGATAAAAGAATTGCAGTTCCCCTGGGTTGGTGTCACCTTAAAGGCAGACTTGCTAGCACCTTACTTTGAATCGGGAGATAAGAACAGGTTTTTGGCCTTGGTGAGGAAAGTTTATGAATCGACTGATCTAGGTATGGTCTTGATCTCACAAGACATAGATGCATTATTTGCTGCTCGGGATATATGCGCTGACAGGCGTCCTTTGCTTTACCCCATAACGAAGGAAAACCTCGATGAGGCTATCCCAAAAATCAAGGCTAACCCCACTCCCATTGGCCTTCATGGGGAAAGCATTGAAGAAATTGTCCCTCTAACTACCAAACTAAAAGATGCTGGGATTGACGAAGTAGTTTTAGACCCAGGTTCTAAAAACCTGACGGAGGCAATAAGGGATCAGACTTTTATGAGGAGGGCAGCTTTAAAGCAGGGCTTTAGGCCTCTTGGCTATCCCACGATTGCCTTTCCTTGCTTTATGGCCAAAGATAGACTGAAGGAAGTCTTGGCTGCCGCTGCTTTCATAAACAAGTTTGCCGGTATCATTGTCCTTTCGGATTTCGACCAATATTCTTTGCTTCCTCTCCTAGTTCAGCGCCTCAATATTTATACCGACCCTCGCTTTCCTATGGCAGTGGAGGAGAAATACTATGAGGTTGGGGAGCCAAACGAAGAATCACCAGTTCTGGTGACCTCAAATTGGGCCTTGACTTACTTTATCGTGTCATCAATGATTGAAGCCACCAAGGTTCCCTGTTTCCTTTGCGTAAAAGATGCCGAAGGGCTTGGTGTTCTCACCGCTTGGGCCGCAGGTAAGTTCAGCGGTGATTCTGTGGGAGCACTCATTAAGAAATGCGGAGTCGAAGATAAGGTAAGACACAAGAAGCTTGTCATTCCGGGGAAGGTGGCGAGAATAAAAGGCGAGATTGAGGAGGCTTTGCCTGGCTGGGAGATTGTGGTTGGTCCCAGAGAAGCGACTGGAATAGGGGTTTTCCTTCCGGAGTTTGCTAAAAGTCTAAAGAAGTGACCATCGATGAAAAGGAGCAATTAACTGGTATCCTAGCTGGATATGAGGGGGAGAAGAGAGAGTTAATTGCCCTGTTGCAGGATGTCCAGGCAGACTTGGGATATCTCTCCAAGGAGGTGCTGCAGGAGATTGCTGGCTTCCTTGGGATACAGGTGGTTGAGGTCTGGGGAGTTGCCACTTTCTATAATCAATTCCGTTTCATCCCCTTAGGCAAAAACCATGTTAAAGTTTGTTTAGGGACTGCTTGTCATTTGGCCAATGGCAAGCTTATCTTAGCAGCTCTGGAGAGAGAGCTTGACATCAAGGTGGGAGAGACTGCCGAGGATGGGAATTTCAGTTTGGAAAGGGTTGCTTGTATTGGTTGCTGTATGCTGGCTCCAGTAATCGTAATAGGGGATAAAATCTATCCCAAGATGACGCCTTTCAAAGCGGAAGAGGCTTTAATACCTTATAAGCAGGAAATTCAAAAAGAGAGTTAAAGCAAGGCGAAAATAAAAATGACGATGTAGAAGTTAAAATTAATTTTGATTTTTTGTCTGTGATCTCAATTTTTGAGTTTTAGTTTTTACAAGATGACTTTCGAGGAGATTAATAATAAAGCCATATCTGAATGGCAAGCCCTTCAGAATAGTACCTATGTTCTTATTGGCACAGCCACTTGTGGTAGAGCAGCCGGCGCCTTAGACACAGTTGATGCCTTTAACAAGGAACTGGCGCGACGAAATGTTGAAGTCCCAGTTATTCAGGTTGGCTGCATTGGGCTATGCTATGCTGAGCCCGTGGTCATAATATCGAAACCTGAATTTTTGCGTGTCGTGTATCATAATATAATCCCGGAACTTGTCCCTCGTCTTGTGGAGGGTTACATCTTGAGCGATGATCCTTGCTTAGAGCTTGCCTTGGGGACCCTTGAAAAGGAGGCAGAAGAAGCCCCCTATATTCCTGAACTTCCCAGGTTTGAACATGAGCTTCGCCTTGTATTGCGCCGCTGTGGCTATGTCGACCCCGGAAATATAGATCACTATATTGCCAATGGTGGCTATATCACCTTGGAGAAGGCATTAAGGTTGCAACCCAGTAAGATAATTGATGAGGTAAAAAGGTCGGGGCTCCGTGGTCGAGGTGGTGCTGGGTTCTCCGCAGGGCGGAAATGGGAATCATGCCGCAATGCTAAGGGAACGCCCAAGTATGTAATATGCAATGCCGATGAGGGGGATCCCGGTGCCTTTATGGACCGGGTTGTTTTGGAAAGTGACCCGCATCAAGTTATCGAGGGGATGATTATTGCAGGTTATGCTATAGGTGCCAAGCAAGGTTACATCTATGTCCGTGCTGAATATCCCTTAGCCATTGAACGTGTACAGGTTGCCTTAAGTCAGGTGGAGGAGATAGGTTTCTTGGGAGACAATATTCTGGATAGCGGTTTTGGCTTTCACATTGAGGTAGCAGGAGGAGCAGGTGCTTTTGTCTCCGGTGAAGCGACAGCATTGGTTGCTGCCATGGAAGGGCGGAGAAGTGAACCTAGATCGAGACCTCCTCGCCTTGCGGAAGCTGGATTATGGGGTAAGCCAACTTTGCTAAACAATGTGAAGACCTTTGCTCTTGTCCCCTCCATAATTGAGCGAGGAGCGGATTGGTTCACCTCTATCGGCACAGAGGGAAGTAAGGGCACAGCGGTATTTGCCTTAGCAGGCAAGATTGCTGATAGTGGACTGGCCGAAGTGCCTATGGGCACAACCTTGCGTGAGCTCATTTATGACATCGGTGGTGGAATTGCTAAAGATAAGCCATTCAAAGCAGTCCAGATTGGAGGACCCTCAGGTGGGTGCTTGCCTGAGGGCTTGCTCGATACCCCCATCGATTTTGATTCGCTCCTTGAAGCAGGCTCCATGATGGGTTCGGGAGGCATGATTGCCATGGATGAGGACAACTGTATGGTTGATGCTGCGCGTTTCTTCCTCGATTTCTCTACCGAGGAATCCTGTGGCAAGTGCACCATGTGTCGGCTGGGGACTTTGCAAATGCTTCACATCCTCGAGGATATTACCACGGGCAGGGGGAAGATTGAGGATCTTGATTTCCTTCTCGAGTTAGCTGAAGATGTCAAAGCTGGGTCGCTCTGCGGCTTGGGGAGAACAGCACCTAATCCTGTTCTCACCACGCTGCGCTACTTTCGGGATGAATATGAGGCCCATATACTGGAGGGGCGTTGCCCAGCATTGGTGTGCTCTGAACTCATCGCATACTATATCCTTCCCGATAAGTGTGATAGGGCCTGTGAACACTGCGTGCTCGTCTGCCCCACGGAGGCAATTAAAGGCGAGAAGGGGAAGATAAAAGTCATCGACCAAGAAAAGTGTTCCAAGTGTGGCACGTGCCTGGAAGTTTGTCCTCCGGAGTATAATGCGGTAGTAAAGTTATCACCAGTTAGCTCATTGCCTTCTAAAGAGCCAAGTGAGGTGAAATGACCAAGACAATTGCTATTGCGGGAAAAGGTGGCACAGGCAAGACTACTATTGCAGCCTTGCTCATCAAGCTCCTTTCTCAAAAAGGGTTGGTTTTAGCTGTTGATGCTGACCCAAGCACCAATCTTAACCTAGCTCTCGGTTTGCCACTAGAGCTTAAGGGAACTGTAGGCCAGGTGCGGGAGAAGCTGACTCAAGATGTATCTAAAGGGTGGGCTAGTCCGACTATCACTAAGCAGGACTATTTTTTTGGCGGGATAATGGAATCCCTGGTAGAATCTAAAGGGTTCGATCTTCTAGCTATGGGGCGTCCCGAAGGTCCTGGATGTTATTGTGCCCCTAATGAGTTCCTGCGCGCATCCCTGGATAAGCTAGTGAAGGATTATAAATATAGGTACATCGTTATGGACTGTGAGGCAGGGATGGAGCATATTAGCCGCCAAACA
The DNA here is from genome assembly GCA_048633745.1 of bacterium. Classification (GTDB taxonomy): domain Bacteria; phylum Chloroflexota; class Dehalococcoidia; order GIF9; family AB-539-J10; genus JAIWBQ01. The sequence goes on along the minus strand of JAIWBQ010000022.1, from coordinate 1,081 downwards.
ACCAGGGATGTAGATATCTTGCTTATCATATCCAATCCTACCATGAAAAGTATCACCGTAGCAGCCAGGATAAAAGAGCTCATTGGAGAGCTAAGAACAGCAGTAGGAAGAATAGCCCTGATAGTTAACCGGGTAAATGGCACACCTCCCCCAGAGATAGAAAAGGCGATTGCTGACTCTGGGCTTGAACTCACCGCTACAATTTCTGAAGACCCCTATATGGGCGACCTAGAGATAAAGGGAAGACCAATCATCGAGCTTCCCCAAGATTCTCCTCTCCAGCAGGGTGTGAGGGAGATAATGAGCAAGGTAGGTCTTTAAGAAATGTTAGCTACGAGCCCTTCGCTTCCTGTCATTTTGAGGCAGAAAAACGATCCAAGAATCTCAGGGTACTCAAGACAAGCTCCGCCAAGCAATCTCGTTTAGGCTCTATGTTATCTTCTTAGCTTAGTATTTTCCTCGTCTATTTCCATGTCCTCGAATATTATGGGAGCATGTTCTTTCAATATTCCTAAGATTTCAATTGCTACCTTTCTTATTTCCCACTGTGCCTGTGGAGCACCTCTTAATTCAATTATGTGACGCCACTCTCTGAGATTTGCAGTGACTACGATTTGGGTTTCCACAGCGTTAGGCAACACAAATCTTGCGTTCTCATTCTTAATCCCTAACCTTTGCAATTCTAAATAAACCCTTTTTGCTTCATCCATAAATTTAGTGAAAGCAGAGTGAGCTTCAGGATTGTCCTCAATTAGCGGTGGCTCTACGTAATTAAAATTGCTTTCATTCACATACCTTTGCGACTGTTGGGTGTAGGAGCACAATCTATGCCTCACCAATTGATGTGTAAATGCTCTTGACACGCCAGAAATTCTCAAAGTGGCATAAGCATGTTCTAATACTGAAAGGTGTCTCCTTTTGACAAGCATCCTTACGAACGCTTTTTCTGTATCTTTTCCCTCTTTGTCGGAAGACAGGTAAGATGTCCGTCCCGCCACTTCTATGAGCTTTTCTGCATCTGGGGTGATAAATAATAACTCGACTTCCATGTTATCCTTCTCCCTTTGCTCAAGCCTAAAAC
>JAIWBQ010000021.1:0-2514 GCA_048633745.1 bacterium | reverse complement strand
TCGTTGTTCCATTTCTCCACCCCGTTGAAGAGGATTGTCCAAATACCAATTTGCAGTTCGCCGGATAGCTTCCTCGGCTGGAACCACGTCTCTATATCCTAGCTCAGCTTTAATCTTACTTATATCCATAACCATATGATGAGACACTCCAGCATAAGGGCGGCTTGGTCGTGCTAAGGTGAAAGGCATACTCACAAGCTCCACTTCATAGTTCAAGGTGCGGGCTATAATTTGTATCCACTCTCGGAGGCTTAAGACTTTCTCATCTCCCACATTATATATTTGCCCAGCGGAAACTTCAGGTTTATCCACAGCCAGGAGGACCGTATGAGCGGCATTCTCGGCATACGCTCTCCTTTCTAGTTTGAGACCGCCGTCGGGAACAATGATCTGTCTTCTACCATCTAATAGACGCCGGATGATACTCCATTCCCTGGGACCTAATTGGCGAGGACCATAAATCTGAGCAGGGTAACGCAGCATGGTAGCTTCGTAATGCCCCTGTCGATGAGCCTCCATCACTGTTTGCTCACTGAGCGCCATGAGATACATAAATCTATTCTGTTCTGCATCTGTGAATACAGGTGCGGTTTCCGGGATTGATATAGGAACTCCCTCGGGGGATTGGTTACCTGTCACAAGCACTTCGTATGGTAAACCACCCACGGCGATAAATCTGGACGCCCTCTCTCTCATCACCTGGGCTACATACCTTAGCCGTCCATACATGCCTATTACTAAATCAAAGCTGCGCTGGCCCAAGCCTTGCTCCAAAGTCTCGATGAAATGCGGGTCACCATGTATATGCTCCACAGATTCTGGAAGCTCAACTTCGTGCGTCCCACGATGGAAAATGGCAACTTCATAGTTCCTGTCGATCAACCCTTCAACAACTAAAGGACCAGTTGGGCCTGTGCCACCAATTACCAAAGCTTTCATGTAGCTTCCTTATGATTTTTGTGGAGGGGTTGCCTGACTTATTGCAGTAGATTAGGGTTTACCAAACAAGTTATTAGTATAAACAGCTATTAATCGCTGGGGTAGCTAAGAGCTATTTCGGCGTTGAGCTTAGTAGCAATTCCTTTTCAGCAATACTTAAGCCTTAAGCCAGGGCATCATATCCCTGAGTTCTTTGCCTACAATTTCAATTGGATGCTCTGCTTCAATTCGCTTTATAGCATTGAAGCTGGGACGGCCAGCCTGGTTTTCCAAAATCCATTCCTTGGCAAAGCTACCATCCTGAATCTCCGCCAGAATTTGACCCATCTCTTCCTTGACCAAGTCATCAATAACCCGTGGGCCTCGGGTATAATCACCATACTCTGCGGTGTCGCTTACCGAATAGCGCATGTAAGTCAAACCACCCTGATATATAAGGTCAATGATGAGCTTTAACTCATGACAAACCTCAAAGTAGGCAATCTCTGGCTGATAGCCAGCCTCTACTAACGTTTCAAAGCCAGCCTTTACCAAGGAAGAGATCCCTCCACAAAGCACCGTTTGTTCACCAAAAAGGTCGGTCTCAGTCTCTTCAGCGAAAGTTGTTTCCAAAACCCCGGCTCTGGCACAACCAATCCCTTTGGCGTAGGCCATGGCAATATCTTTTGCCTTGCCCGAGGCATCCTGGTGGATAGCCACTAAGGCTGGAGCTCCCGAGCCTTCAGTGTAAAGTCTCCGCAACATATGTCCCGGGCATTTAGGAGCTATCATACTAACATCAATTTCAGGAGGGGGTACAATTTGTGAATAATGGATATTAAAACCGTGAGCAAACATCAAGGTTTTGCCCTGGCTCATCTCCTTTTCAATCGACTCACAATAGATTTTGAGCTGCAGATTATCGGGAGCTAACATAACAATGATATCTGCTTCCCTGGCTACTTCAGCAGCACTGGATGCCTTAAAACCAGCATTCTGTGCTGCTTTCCAGCCCTCAGTGCCTGGCGCTTCGGCGACAGCAACCTGACAGCCACTATCCCTCAAATTTTGGGCATGGGCATGTCCCTGACTGCCAAAGCCAATAATGCCAATTGGCCTCCCTTTGATTAAGTCCAGGTTAGCGTCCTTATCGTAATAAATTTTAGCCACTGAGTCCTCCTTTCAAGCACGGGCCTTTAGCCCCATGCCTACGATTATTCAAATACGTCCACGGGTTAAGGCTATCCTGCCAGTCCTTGAGACCTCTTTTATACCAAAGCCACGAAGAAGTTCCAATAAAGAGTTTACCTTGTCCTCGTCTCCAGTAACTTCTACCGTCAGTGAGTCGGAGGCGACATCCACTATGTTAGCCCGGAAAATATCAACAATCTGTATAAGCTCACTTCTTGTCGAAGCGGTAGTCTTGACCTTTACTAAGGCTAATTCCCTGGCTACTAGATTCTCTTCAGTTATATCACTCACTCTAACTACATTGATTAACTTGTCTAATTGCTTCCTAACTTGTTCCACCTCCGCAGAATCACCGCCGGTAACAATGGTCATGCGCGATAAGCCGGGATGTTCACTACCACCTAC
>JAIWBQ010000020.1:0-5370 GCA_048633745.1 bacterium | reverse complement strand
ATGCAAATATCATCGGTGAAGCAGATATGGGCAGCGTGAAGGTCACCATGGCAGTCTCTTGCTTTACTTTCCCTTACTCGTTTATGGAACAGGCTTGTGTTGCTCTGCATAAAATCATTGGTGTAACTTTTGATGCGACTGTACTCTGCTGGAGCGATGGAAATGCCAATGTATTTCTCAGTTTGAGCGAAGTTCTCATCGGTATTCTGGCTAATAACATCCAATTTGCCAAAAGCGGCAATCCTTTGATTTGTTTGGGCCTTTTGGTGAAAGTCCACCAGTCTTTTGGCTACCCTGGCTACCATTTCTTGAGTTACCTGACCATTGAGCAAGAGCACATCCATCATACGCTCTTGTGGCAGTTGCTTCATTTTGACGGCATATTCTATTGCCCTGCCTTCCCCTTCGATGCAGAGTAGATTGCTTCGTCCCCTTCGCTTCGCTCTGGGCTTTGGCTCACTCGCTCCTCGCAATGACATTGTTATCGGCACCACGGCTAAATAAACGTCAGGGCAAAGGCGTCTATTTAGCTCAAGCTCTTGGTGGCAAAAGAAACGACGTTTCTCCAGGGTGGTGTAGTCCAGATATCCCAGATTGACCGGTTTTTTCACCTTATACACATAGTCGCCGGTAAGGAAAACGAAAGACATCTGGGTCTGGATTAGCTCTATCCTCTGCGGTTTGTGTGGATAAGCTTCTGGATTAAGTAGAGCCTCAAAATATGGCAGTTCTGACACCTTACCTATCTACGGGATTGCTTCGCTGCGCTCGTAATGACATTACTGTCCCCTTGCCCTGTCATTCTGACAAGAACATCATTCAGGCTTGAATGCCAGGAAGGTGTATAAATTGTCTCCTTCGCCGCGATGTAAGAACTTCGTAGTTACAGGCATCCCAACCTTGATGGTTTCGGGCTTATTTGTATCTACCTCTTCAATACGGGCAACAATCCTTACCCCCTCCTCCAGCTCTACAACTCCAGAGCAATAGGGATGCTTCCTATCATAGCCCTCTTCTATCATAAAGGGAGGGCCTACAGCTATACAGGTAAAAGCAGCGAGCTTACCTTTCCCCTTTATCTCAACCCATTCCATCTCTGAGCCATAGCATTTAATACAGATGGAGCGGGGGGGTACGGAAAGGGCATCACATTTTTTGCACCTTGAGCCCATGAGTTTTTCTTCGTTGAGAAATTGCTCATAAGAAATATCACTAAAGGACCTTTCTTCCATTGCTTTACCTCCTCTCAAGAATAGTAAACGTGCAGGTACCTCCTGTGCCTCCCAGGTTATGGGCTGCCCCGATTCGTAAATCCTTAATGGGAACCTGCCTTTCTCCAGCCTCACCCCTCAACTGTTTCCAAACTTCAAGCAGTTGCCCTGTACCTGTGGCACCCACAGGATGTCCTTTACACTTAAGTCCTCCCGAGGTATTAATTGGCTTGGGGCCATCCAGTCTGGTCAAACCTTCCTCTACCGCTTTGTATCCTTCTCCCGGCTTGAAGAAGCCAAGATCCTCCAGGTGAATAATTTCAGCTATGGAGAAGCAATCATGCACCTCAGAAATTTGAATATCTTCAGGCTTAAGTCCTGACAATTCGTAAGCCTCTTTGGCTGCGTACCTTGTAGCTTCAAAATAGGTAAGTTCTTCTTTGGCATGTAAGCCTTTGCCGCTGCCTTGCCCTATTCCGACAACATACAAGGGATTATCGGTGAAGTTTTTGGCTATTTCCTCTGCCACCAGCAACATACAACTTGCTCCATCGCTTATGGGGCAGCAATCAAAGAGATACATTGGCCAGGCGACTACAGGATTAGTTACGGAATCATAGAGGAACTCCTTTTCATCTCTCCATGTGGGTACAGGCTCTCCTTTCTTCTTGCAACGTTCAATCCTTTGGTTCATGATATCGCGAATGGAGACATTGAACTGTGCTTTTGGGTTGAAACGAGCATTATTGTGGCTTTTTATGGTGACATTCATAAGATGTTCTCGTGTGGCTCCATATTTGGCAAAGTAAGCCGTGGCTGTAGCACCAAAAACACCAGGAAAGGTAAACCCTACCCTCTTTTCATAAGGGATGGCGGCCATTGCCAGACCTTCTGCAACCTCCTCTGTGCTGCGTTTTGACATCTCCTCTACCCCGCCAACTAAGACCATATCGTAAAGTCCTGAAGCTATAGCAAGAACGCCTTCTCTAAAGGCCAGCGCACTTGCAGCACACGCACCCTCTGTCCGCGTTGCCGGCTTGGGACAGAGTCCAATCACATCAGCAATTATAGGGCCCCAATGCCCTTGATGCACAAAGAAATCATTGGTGAAATTTCCCAGATAAAGGGCATCGATGTCATTAGGGTCTACCCCCTTATCCACTGATGAAAGCATTTCTTTGAAAGCTTCAGCAAATAAATATTTTGAATCTTTGTCTTTGAACATGCCGAATTTCGACATCCCTGCACCGACCACAGCTACCCCTCTTCCGAGCTTTCTTCGTCGTTGCATCGTATACCTCCTTGTGCACGAAGCTAAACTGCACTCGCAAAAGCCTCGCACTATGTTTTGCTAAAGCGCTCTGAAGGCAAGAAAGGTTTTTTTCTCCTCTCCGTGTACTCGCTCCTGGTACTCTGCAGTGACAGGAGTCCCGATCTTGATTTGGTCAGGATTCGTGACATCTACCCCCACAATGCGACCTGAAATTCGCACTCCCTCTTCTAGCTCGACAACGCCGCTACAATAAGGGTGGTCTCTGTCAAACCCTTCCTCAATCATCATGGGAGGACCGACAGATATAACAGTATAGGCAACGAGCTTCCCCCTCCCTTTCATTTCCATCAAATCCATCTCATTTCCAGAGCATTTAGAGCATATAGGTCTTAGAGGAAGATGGATAGCCCCGCATTTTTTACATTTTGACCCCATTAGTTTTTTCTTGCTAAGGGACCGATTATAAGCTGAGCTAGAAAATTCATTTTCAGCCATCGAAATCATCTCCTTTCAAAAATATGGACTACGACGGTAGTACCATGTGCTCCAACATTATGAGTTAACCCTAGATTCAGGTCCTTGCGTTTAACCTGTCTTGGTCCTGCCTGTCCCCTTAGTTGTTTGAATATTTCCACTATCATCCCTACGCCAGATGCTCCTATGGGGTGTCCTTTGGCCTTCAATCCGCCGTCAGTGTTGATTGGCAGCGCTCCATCTAAGTCGGTTACGTGATCTCGAATTGCCTTGACTGCCTCGCCTGCTTTGCAGAATCCCAAGTCTTCCATGGCCAGGATTTCAGCTATGGTGAAGCAATCATGAACCTCAGCTATCTTTATGTCCGTGGGGCCGACGCCCGCCATTTCATAGGCCTGTCGCGCTGCCTCTTTGGCTGCCTTTATCGATGTTACATCTTCCCTTTCAGATAAGGGATAATCACTTGCCTGCCCAGTACCAATAACATATATGGGATTGTCTGTGAAATCTTTAGCTACATCCTGGGCAACTAAGAGAACGCAGGATGCTCCATCGCAGATAGTCGAGCAGTCAAATAACCTCATAGGCCAAGCTACAACAGGGTTTTGCCCTGTATCACGCAGGAATTCCATTTCATCCGTCCAGTGAGGCTCAGGCAATCCCTTTTCCACCGCCGATGTAGCTCGCCTTTTCATGATATCCTTGATGGAAACATTAAAGTGTGCCTTGGGATTGAGTCCGCCATTATTGTGATTTTTTATTCCCACTCTGGCAAAATCCTCCATACTAGTACCATATCTTGCCATGTGAGCTGTAGCAATAGTGGCATAGAGCCCGGGGAAGGTAAAGCCAGCGGGAAACTCAACAAGCGGGTCTGAGTTAATGGCAAGGATTTCAGTCACTTCAGGGGTAGGCAGGTTAGTCATTTTCTCTGTGCCACCAACCAGGACGATATCGTAGATACCGGAAGCTATGGCTATAATGGCTTCTCTGAAGGCAACCCCGCTGGCAGCACAGGCATCCTCAAGCCTGACAGCCGGCTTGGGAACGAGGCCTATAGCGTTAGCAGTAGCAGGTGCTATGTGAATCTGTTTTTCGAAAGTATCGCTGCTCAAATTTCCCAGGTAAAAAGCATCGATATCCTCGGTTTGAATGCCCTTATCTACCGAGGCTTTCAGCTCATTGAAGGCCTCCACAAACAAATCTGTAGTTCTCACCTCCTTGGGATGAACTCCAAATTTTGATATACCTGCTCCTACCACAGCTACATCTCGCCCCAACTTACGTTTCTTTTGAATCATGATTCCCTCCTAAATTATTGCTACCATAGATTCACTCACTGTCTTGCCTCCAATATCTTCAACAGAATACTAGAATTCTAGTCCTGGGCGACACTTATTACAGAAATTCACCTCCTTCCAGTCAGTATCTGCCAAGCTGTTGGAGAAATGCATAACGCACTTGGCATCGGAGCAATGTCCCAATCCAAAGGTATGCCCCAACTCATGAACTATTTCCTTGGCGGCTCTTCCCAGGAATAAGTTTTTGTGAGGTGGCAAGCCATAATATTCTTGTCTCAAACGACACAGGGATATGATTGCTGTCCCAGAGCTTGTGTTAGCTTCTCCGAAAACAAAATTAAGCCCTGGAGCGTAAAGGTCAACATCGGCTATGCCTATGACCTTCTCATCTCTTCCCTTTTTTGAGGCGTTTAAGGAAGCTATCAACTTTGAGGAGAGGTATTGCTTCCTTTGGGGGTTATAGGCATGAGCCAAATTGCTCAAGTCCTCTCTTATCTCCACAGGACAATTGAAAATGCCATTAATCCTATCCCTAAGCTCGTTTAGTACCTCATCAGTTATATCACCCAACGGTTTGACTATGATTTTCACTTAATGTCTTAAGTCTTCTCCAAAGCAAAGATAATCATTTGAGATTTTATCACATATCGAGCATTTTTTTACCATGATATAATACTAGGGCGTTTAGCAACTCCCAATTGTCATTCTGAGGAAAGCGAAGAATCTAGACCCTTCGCTACCGCTCAGGGTGACAAGATAAACGATCTCATATAGTATTTCAAAGCCCTAAAGAGGAGGTCTTTTAACATGGATTGGGGAATGGAAAATCGTCTGGCACAATTAATTCAGCCCAATGGCCGCTGTCTATTCCTGCCCATCGATCACGGATATTTTCAAGGACCCACTCGTAGGTTGGAGAAACCGCGCAAAACTCTTAAGCCCCTTCTGCCTTACACTGATGCGATTTTCGTTACCAGGGGGGTGTTGAGGTCATCGGTAGACCCTGATAAGGCGAAACCAATTATCCTCAGGGTGTCCGGCGGCACTAGCGTTGTGGGAAAAGACCTAGCCTATGAGGGAATCACTACCTCTATGGAGGAAGCCATCCGCC
>JAIWBQ010000019.1:0-5622 GCA_048633745.1 bacterium | reverse complement strand
TATCAGTTGTGGGGACACGCTATTTATCTATCTCCAGACGAGGTAGGTCTGGGCAAGCGGGAACCGGTGGCTGATGTAGCACGAGTGTTCAGTCGCTATGTTGGTGGCATTGCAGCTCGCACATTCTCTCACGAGACTCTGCACACCTTGGCTGAGTATTCATCCGTGCCTGTAATCAATGCGCTCTCTGACCTAGAGCACCCGTGCCAGGCACTCTCCGATCTTCTCACCATATATGAAAGGAAAAGCAAGCTCTCTGGTTTGACTTTGGCATTCATTGGCGATGGCAACAATGTTGCCAATAGTCTGCTCCTCGCTGCCTCGCTTACCGGCATGAATTTCTGCATTGCTTCCCCGCCCGGTTACGAAATTAAGAAAGAGGTATTGAGTCAAAGCAGAGAATTTGCTGCTTCCAGCGGCAGCCGGATTCAGCTAATTAGTGACCCTTACGAAGCAGCTAAAGATGCCGACATAGTATATACTGATGTGTGGGCCAGCATGGGGCAGGAGGCTGAAGCGAAATCCCGCCGTCTTGCTTTTTCCAACTATCAGGTAGATAATAAATTATTAGCTTTGGCTAAAGGAGATGTTTTGTTTATGCATCCTCTACCAGCCCATCCTGGTGAAGAGATTTCCGCCGGCTTGTTAGATGACCACAGGTCAGTAGTATTTGACCAAGCAGAAAACAGGCTTCACCTCCAAAAGGCACTTTTAGCCAGGATACTTCGCTAGGGTGAATCAATGGAATCAGATTACCAGCAGCTCCGTCCCATCATAGCTATTGTTGGCAGAACCAACGTGGGCAAGTCCACTTTGCTTAACCGTCTGGTAGGCAGACGCCTAGCCGTTGTTGCTGATTTACCCGGAACCACGCGAGATCGCGTTTTTGCTACCGCCTCGTGGCAGGACCGAGAGCTAACTTTGATTGATACTGGCGGCTGGCAAGCAAAGCCGTCCACACTTTTGGAGCAAAAGGTTATTCATCAGGTGGAGGTAGCTGCGGCTCAAGCAGATGCCATCATCTTCCTGGTAGACGCGCAGGATGGTGTCATTGCTGCTGATGAGGAAATCGCTGATGTATTGCGTACCACCAATAAGCCCATCATCTTAGCAGTAAACAAGATAGATTCTGCTAAACAAGCAAATCAGGTAGCCGATTTCTATTACCTTGGCTCAGGTAAGCCTATAGCCATCAGCGCTTATCATAATAGAGGAATAGAGGAATTAATGGATGCTGTGCTAGCTTCTCTCCCCTCAGCACATCCCAGCTTTGTGAAGCCAGAGGAGGCTAAATTAGCCATCGTGGGCCGACCTAATGTGGGCAAGTCAACTTTGTTAAATATGTTGTTAGGCGATGAAAGAGCTATTGTTCATGAATCCCCAGGGACAACTCGTGACTCCCTTGACTCCACAATTCATTGGGGTGATAAAGAAATCTTACTTATTGATACCGCTGGCATTAAACAGCGCGGGAGAGTTGATGTTGGAGTTGACTATTATAGTTTGCTCCGCGCCCTTCAAGCTATTAACCGCTGTGATGTTGCCTTACTGCTAATCGATGCTAGTGAATTTGTTACTGCCCAGGATATGCACATCGCCGGCTACATTATTGATGTCGGCAAAGGTATAATACTGGTGGTTAATAAATGGGATCTTGTTCCCCAGATACAAAGACGCGAATTCCAGCGCTATCTGGAGCAACGGCTTAGGTTTATGTCCTATGTGCCTATTCTTTACGTATCTGCCAAGCTAAGACAAAGCATAGATAAAATTTTGCCTCAAGCCTGGCAAGTATGGCAGAGGGGACAGAAGCGATTACCTCCCTCAGTAGTTGACACGGTGGTTAAAGAAGCAGTAAGTAGCCATCACCCACCTCGCGTAGGTACTAGACAGTTGCACATTGCTCAAGCTTATCAACACGAATCAAAACCGGCAACTTTTGTTCTGCAGGTTAACGACCCCAAATTAGTTCATTTCTCCTATCAACGCTACCTGGAAAACAAGCTTCGCCGCAACTTTGGTTTTCGTGGCGTTCCTTTGCACTTAATTTTCACCAAGGCTGGCCATAAAAGCAATAAAAAGACAGAAGTAGCACGAGCATGATGATCGCTCAATTCGTTGTTGTAGTAGTCGTTGCTTATCTTCTCGGCTCCATTCCCTTTGGCCTGATAATAGGCAAAATTGCAAGCGGCGTTGACATCAGGAACTATGGAAGCGGCAAGACTGGTGCCACTAATGTAATGAGGACTGCAGGAACCAAGCTCGGTATTTTGACTATAGTTCTTGATGTGTGTAAGGCTGCTGGGGCAGTAGCGTTAGCTAGCGTGATTGTGGACAGCGGCGGTGTTCTAATCATTGGCAGCATTTCTCTCTATTATTCACAATTAGCTCAGGTTATGGCTGGCTTGGCAGTATTGACAGGACATATCTGGCCCATATTTGGCAAGTTTAAGGGTGGCAGAGGTGCAACTGCCTATTTTGGCACACTGCTCGCTATCTTCCCTCCAGCAGGCATATTTGGCATCTTAGTTCTAGCTGCTTCAGCATTACGCAGCCGACACATGGCTATGGGTTCTATACTTGGAGCCCTAGCTGCTTGGTGCTTAATGGTGCCCTTAACCATCGCTTACGGTTTCCCCCCTATTTATCTAGCTTATGGTTTGGTGGCTATAGCACTGCTTGTCTACCAACATCATGACAACATAAAACGCTTGCAACAAGGCACAGAGCGTCGATTATGGTGAAAAGCTAGAGAATAAACTAGCTTCTGACTATGTCTAAAGCTACTATCATAGGCAATACTACCTGGGGTAATGCTCTAGCCGCTCTATTGAGCAACAAAGGGATAGTAGTAAAGCTGTGGGCGCGAAACGAGGCTGAGGCCGGAGAATTAAACCAAGGAACACGTAGTTATTCTTCTACTAGCCACATTGAAGAAGCCATGGATAAGGCTGACCTGGTAATTTGGGCTGTTCCTTCCCAAAAATTGAGACATAATGTTAGGCAAGTTAGAAATTATATAACCAACTCAATGGTATTGATGAGTGCTGCCAAAGGACTGGAAGTAGATACTGGCAAGAGGATGTCTCAAGTGATGGCAGAGGAAATTGCCCCTACATTGAGACAGCAAATTTGTGTTCTCTCCGGTCCCAATCTAGCCAGAGAAATTAGCCAAGGGCTGCCTGCTGCCTCAATGATCGCTGCCCAGGATATAGCTATCGCTGAAAGAGCGCGGGACTTAATGAATTCACCTGCATTCTTTCTATTTACTACCGATGATGTTATCGGGGTAGAATTAAGTGGAACTTTAAAAAACATTATTGCTTTAGGCGCGGGGGTGATTGACGGATTAAATTTAGGTGACAATGCCAAAGCTGCCTTCATTACTTGGGGCTGGGCTGAAGTTGTTTCCTTAGGAGTAACTTTGGGGGCCAAGGCAAGCACCTTCTATGGCTTGGCCGGCTTAGGCGACTTAATAGCCACTTGTTCTAGCACTCTGAGCCGTAATCATCACGTTGGTTATGAGTTGGCTAAAGGGCGCTCCTTGTCTGAAATAGCTGGTTCTATGTCACAGGTTGCCGAGGGTGTTACTACTACCATGGCAGCTCACCAGCTAGCGAGAAGGCAAGGGCTTGAATTGCCTGTTATCAACCTTACCTACGAGATTCTCTTTGAGAGCTTGCCCTCTAACCAAATACAAGCCAAGCTCGGAAAGCTAACCGGGAGTTATTATCAACCTTGTTTAGACCCTTTAAGATAGTTTAGTCTGAGGCAATATTTGAGCTAATTCCTCAAAGAGGCGACGTTGCTTTCCATCTAAGTGCTGGGGAGTCACTAGTTCAACTTTGACGAGCAGGTCTCCTCTCCCTCTGCCATTAACATAGGGGATTCCTTTGCCTTTAAGATGAAAGACCTTTCCGCTCTGTGTTCCTGAGGGTATCTTTAGCTTTACCTTCCCATCCAAAGATGGTACATCTAGCTCATCACCCAGAGCAGCTTGAGCGAAATTGATAGGTACCTCATAAAAAACATCGCTCCCATCTCTACCGAATAATTTGTGCGGCTTTACTGAGAGGATGACATAGATGTCGCCAGGCGCTCCCCCATATAAGCCAGCATCCCCTTCACTATTGAGCCGCATTTGATAACCATCATCCACACCCGCAGGAATGTCCACCATTAGCTTCCGTTTTACCTTAACCCTTCCCTTTCCATGGCACTGGGAACATGGATTGCTTATTGTGCTGCCATTGCCTCCGCAGCGGGAGCAGGTGGTGACATGAGTGAAGCGCCCAAAAATGCTCTGCTGAACTTTCCTTACCTGTCCGGTACCATGGCACTCAGGGCAAGTTTCGGGATTTGTTCCTGGCTGGCTACCGATGCCATGGCATAAATCACAAAATTCAATACGCTGGATTTCAATTTCTTTCTCACAGCCAAACACTGCTTCCTCAAAAGAAAGGGTGAGGTGGCTTTGTAGGCTATTCCCTCTTTGCGGGGCACGCTGTGCCGTCCTAGCAGATGGACTTCCACCAAACCCCCCAAAAAAGGATTCAAAAATATCACCCAGTCCACCAAAATCGGAAAAGCCTCCTCCAGTAGCTACTCGCCCATAGCGGTCATAGCTGCTTCGCTTCTCAGGATCGGAAAGGACCTGATAAGCCTCATTTATCTCCTTAAATTTTTCTTCTGCCCCATGATCCTTATTACGGTCAGGATGATACTGAAGAGCTAGCCTGCGAAACGCCTGCTTAATTTCCCCGCCGCTAGCGTTTCGAGGCACTCCCAGTAGTTCATAATAATCTTGCTTTATAGCCATAGTCCCTTGAAAGTATAGACCTAAATCGCCGTATTCGCAAATTTTGAATAGCGCGAGTTCCTGTCAACTGTTAGTCGGTGAGAATCCCAGATAGCCTTCGAATTAGACCTTCAAAGCTCCATGAGATAATGCCCCGAGAATTTGAACCCAGGGATGATTTTGCTGTGGTTCATATAAAGCCGGCAAACCAGCTTCAAGCCAGGTTCCAAAATCGTCCAACTCATCCTCCTCTTCTTCATCCTGTTCGCTACTAATTTGTCTACATTGCATTGGATCACGGTTGTGTCATTTAGTTGGGGGGAGAAACTCACCCCGGCTAAATTTTGCCTTTTCCAGAATTCCTCCCAATCTTGTTTATTATGACGCAAAATTCTCAATTAATGTTCTTCTCCATTTTTTCTTTTCATTATCCTCACAAAGCAATTTTGCCAAAGATGCCCTTAGCCCACGTCCAGATCTGGGGCCCACTGAAAAACTAAGCTTCTCCCACCTTTCACCCACCATACCAGCTACAGGATCTCCCACAGCTACAAAGGTTAGCGCTATCGCAGCGATGGCTTTGTCATATAAAATGAAAACAATAGAGGCGGCAACAAGAAGATAGGTACTTGCAGTAGGAGTTGAAACCTCCCTTTCTCGAAGCAATGATTCAACCACGAAAGCTTGAGCCTTATGGCTTCAAAGATAAGGACGGCTATGGTGATTCAAATAAGCGCCGGGAGGAATATGTCTGGAGGTGTTAATAAGCCAGCAATAGAGAGCGCTAAGCCTCCAAAGATATGCCACAGCCGCCGTGGTAGTTC
>JAIWBQ010000018.1:0-4227 GCA_048633745.1 bacterium | reverse complement strand
AAGATCTTTGGTTCCAGTATGGCAAACAGTTACAGTAGCGTTAGCTCCCTTTTGTTTTTGCACCAGGATGCCCATCAATGGTTTCCCCACGATGTTGCTCCGACCGCAGATAACCACATGTTTTCCTTCAGGACTATATCCGCTGCGAACCAACAGTACCGGCACTCCGTAAGGGGTTGAAGGAAGGAAGGTCTCTTCCCCCAGAAGCAATTTCCCGGTATTTACCGGATTGGTCCCATCAACATCCTTATCAGGTGAGACGGCGCTTTCTGCTCTAAGAGTATCGAGATGCTTGGGCAAGGGCAGTTGAAGGATAATGCCATGACATTTAGGATCCTTATTAAGTTCCTCAATTTTTCTTTCCAGTTCTTCTTGAGTGGTATTCTCAGGAAGCGTAACCGTTTCGGTAAATATGCCTGTTGCCTCACATCCCTTGGCGATACCGCGAAGGTAAGATAAAGAACCAGGGTCCTCCCCAAGCAGAATTGCTATAAGCCCCGGGGTTACTCCTTTCTCCTTCAAGCGCTCTACTCTTTGCTTCAGTTCCTCCCGAATTTCTGCGGCGATTTTCCTTCCATCAATTATCTCTGCTGGCATTTTTACCTCCTTACTTTTGTTTAATATTTACTTGCGGTGACAAAATTCGCTACGGCCTGACTACACTGCACAGGAATATCAATATGGCTTCATCCTCTGGCAGCGCAATCATAGAAGCCTCCTGCCGAATGAAAGAGACCTGAATGATTTCAACATCAAAGCACTAATTAGATAACTTACTACGCTGGTCGGGGTGAGAGGATTTGAACCTCTGACCACCTGAACCCCATTCAGGTGCGCTACCAGACTGCGCTACACCCCGTCGCCCCACTTTCCACAATATGTTATTATAACAGAGTTGTTGGAACAACCGAAATATCAGATTTACGGATTGTAATTCTTGACTAAGAAGCAGAGGCAAGCTGAAACTAGGCGAATTCCTACTAGGCATCAACTCTCCAGATGGCAGCGCCAGGATAGGATGCGCCGAATTATAGTAATCGCTGCCGCTGTCTTCCTAGCTGGCATTGTGGGCTGGGTGGGCTATGGATATTATAAGGACAGACAACCTTTTCGTGAGGTTGTGATCCAGGTAAATGACACCTCATTTAATATGGGCTACTATACGACAGCGCTCGATGCCTACACCCAAGGCATGGAATCATCTCAGCTTTATTCCATGGCTGATCTTGTTGCCAACCAAATTGTGCAAGATGAGTTGATTCGACAAGGAGCCGATAGCCTGGGAATCAGCGTTACAGCTCAGGAGATAGACAAGAGAATCACGGAGAATGAATTGCCCAATGACAAAGTGTATCAGGATATAGTTGGATCTACCTTGTCAAGAGAAAAACTCATCGACAACCATTTTAGCTCTCAGCTGCCTGATACAATGGAGCAGGCACATATCCGAGTAATGTTGGTGGAAAGCGAAGAGGTGGCTGATGACGTGATAAGCAAAATTAAGACCGGCGGTAACTTTACCACTCTAGCTGATGAATTTTCCTGTAATCCCCAGACTGAAGGTGATTTGGGTTGGTTACCCGAAGAGCTAATGCCGAATACCCTCATTGGAGACGCTGCTTTCAACCTTGAACCAGGCGAGGTTAGCCAGCCAATCTATGATGAGCCAGCAATGAAGAACGTCGGTTATTGGCTTATAGAGGTTAGTGATAAGCGAGATGAGGAGATAAAAGTCAGAGCCATGTTGCTGGGTAGCAAAGTAGAGGCAGAGGAAGTTAAAGCTAAGTTAGCCAGTGAGAACTTCAGCTCTTTGGCCCAGGAGTATTCCCGGCATGTAAGCAAAACTGAAGGTGGCGAACTGGGCTGGCTGAAGCAAGGGGATATGGGTAGCGAGGCTTTCGATAAAGTTGCCTTTAATCTTACCCCCAATGAAGTAAGCGAACCAGTTAAAGACGAGTCAGTTCGGACTACCGGCGGTTATTGGATAGTTCAGGTTGTGGATAAGGGTGAGCATGAACTCGGCAAGGATATCAGGCAAAAGCTAGCAAGCAATGACTTTGCTGATTGGCTCCAGGAGCAAAGCGAAATCAGTACCATTAACAATTACCTTGACGAAGAAAAGAAACTCTGGGCCGTAAATAGAGTTGTGAAAGAAAGGCCGTGACTAAAGAAGCTGTTGGTATTGGTTTACTGGGCTTGGGTGTTGTAGGCAGCGCTGTAGCTGAGGTTCTACTCTACAAAGCAGACAAATTAGCTGAGCAAGTGGGAGCTTTGCTGGTTCTAAAGAAGGTGCTGGTACGCGATGTAAATAAACAACGCACGGCGAAGCTCAAACCTCATGTGTTAACTAACCTTGTTGAGGAAGTTCTCTCTGATCCTGAAGTAAGCATAGTGGTTGAACTTATCGGGGGCGAGTATCCTGCCTTAGACTACATAAAACAAGCCATCATCCATGTTAAGCATGTGGTTACCGCCAACAAGGAGGTGATGGCAAAGCATGGATATGAGTTGCTCGCTTTAGCCAATAAACACAATGTGGACCTTCGCTATGAGGCAAGCGTAGGTAGCGGTATACCACTTATTTCCCCCTTCCAGCAAGACTTGGCAGCTAATGATATCTCAGCTATCTATGCCATTCTTAATGGCACTACTAACTATATCCTGACCCAGATGTCACAGGAAGGACTAGATTTTCCTTCAGCCTTAAAGCAAGCTCAAGAATTGGGATATGCCGAAGCCAATCCAGCCAATGACATCGAAGGAATGGACGCCTCTTATAAGCTAGCTATTCTGTCCAGCCTGGCTTTCCACACCCAATTTGATCCTCAAGATATATATTGCGAGGGGATTTCTCGTCTTCAAGCTCAGGATTTCAGGTATGCCAAAGAATTTGGCTATGCCATAAAGCTTTTAGCCATCGCCAAGAGGGATGGCGATGCTTTGGAGATGAGAGTTCATCCTGTTTTTATTCCTCAGGATTCTCAGTTAGCTAAGGTAGACGGCGTTTATAATGCTATACAGGTGGAAGGTGACTTAGCAGGTAAGCTAATTTTCTACGGAGAAGGAGCAGGACCTTTACGAGCCTCTAGCGCCATCATGGCTGACGTATTAATCATAGCCAGGAACATTTGCCATGGAGTAAGCAAGGCTCCTAAGGTGCAGCTAAACCAGCAAATAACTGTTAAGCCGATGTCCAACATAAGGACAAGGTATTATTTCCGACTCGCTGTGACTGACTGCCCTGGTGTTCTAGCTCAAATCTCTAAGGTTTTAGGCGATAATTCCATAAGCATCCTATCTGTAATTCAAAAGGAAAGCAACCTAGAATCTCAAACTGCCTTGCTCGTCATTATGACTCATCCATCTGAGGAGAGAGCGGTACAAAAAGCTCTGGTGCAACTGCAGCAGCTAACAATGGTGAACGAGGTCAGCAATTTTATCAGGGTTGAGGTATGAAAGGGGTACCTGGAAATTCCAGAAATCCCCAGGGAAAAGGCATGAAGCAAGGTGTTTTAAACAGATATCGCGAGTTTCTCCCAGTTACTCCGGCTACGCCCATGATTACACTTGGTGAAGGAGATACTCCTTTGGTGAGGTCGCACACCTTGGAGAAAGAGCTTGGCTGTGGAGAACTCTACTTCAAGCTTGAGGGCTGTAATCCTACAGGCTCTTTCAAAGATCGAGGCATGGTAGTAGCCGTGGCTAAAGCAGCAGAAAGCAGCAGCTCCAGTATTATCTGTGCCTCCACAGGAAATACCAGCGCCTCAGCAGCCGCTTACGGAGCCAGATTTGGACTTAAAGTCGTCGTCATCATTCCCCGAGGGAAAATAGCTGTGGGAAAACTGGCTCAAGCCATAGTTTATGGCGCCCAGATCATAAGCATAAAAGGTAATTTTGACCAGGCGCTCCAGATAGTCCGTGCCTTGACCAAGAAATATCCGGTCACCATGGTTAACTCGATAAACCCAAATCGCATCGAAGGTCAAAAGACAGCGGCTTTTGAGATAATAGATGATTTAAGTGATGCCCCTGATTATCTTTTTATACCCGTGGGCAATGCTGGCAATATTAGCGCCTACTGGAAAGGATTCGTTGAATACCACCGAATTGGCAAAGCAGGTCACACTCCCAGGATGATGGGATTCCAAGCTGCAGGCGCAGCACCCATAGTGCAGGGCAAAATTGTCAAGCAACCCAAGACCATTGCCACAGCCATTCGCATTGGCA
>JAIWBQ010000017.1:0-3013 GCA_048633745.1 bacterium | reverse complement strand
TGCTGCTTGACGAAATGGTCAGGATAATCATGGGCATATTTATAGCCCGAACCATATCCCGCCTGGCGCATTAAGTCAGTTACTGGGTTGCGCAAATGGAGTGGTACCGGCTCACTTCGGCTATGCTGTATATCCTCTTGAACCCGGGAATAAGCCTGGTACAATGAGTTGCTCTTGGGAGCGGTTGCCAGATAGACCACAGCTTCAGATAAAGCCAGGTTACCTTCAGGCAAGCCTACGAAGTGTACTGCCTGCTGGGCAGCTACCGCTAGCATCAAGGCTTGAGGATCAGCCATGCCAACATCTTCAGAAGCAAACCGCACAAGACGACGCACAATATAGAGAGGATCCTCTCCAGCTTCGAGCATACGTCCTAACCAATACAAAGCAGCATCTGGGTCAGAGCCACGCAAGGATTTGTGCAGTGCCGAAATCAGCTCATAGTGCTGGTCACCGCTCTTGTCATAAAGCAAAGCACGGTGTTGCAACGCCTCCTCAACAGCAGGCAAGTCTATCAACCGCTGCCCCTCACTGTCAGCTAAAGTAGCAAATGCCGCCATCTCCAAGGCGCTCAATGCTACTCGAGCATCTCCATTGGACATGGTCACCAGATGGTGCAGAGTTTCCTCACTTAGGGTAATTCTGAACTTTCCCAACCCTCTTTCCTCATCCTCGATAGCTCGCTCTACAATAAGCTTGATCTCCTCATCACCCAGCAGATTCAATCGGAAAACCCGGCATCGAGAGAGAAGCGCCGAGATAACCTCGAAGGAAGGATTTTCCGTGGTTGCACCAATGAGAGTTACTGTACCATTTTCCACAAAAGGCAATACAGCATCCTGTTGTGCCTTATTAAAGCGGTGGATCTCATCAATAAGAAGAACTGTTCTCTGTCCTGATAATTTTAGCCTCTCCTTAGCTTCATCAATGATTCGGCGCAAGTCAGCTACCCCGGAACTTACGGCACTAATAGGACTGAAGTGCGATTTTGTAATACTGGCGATAATATGAGCCAGAGTTGTCTTGCCACTGCCCGGCGGCCCCCACAAGATCATGGAGGGCAGCTGGTCTGACTCGATACATTTCCGGAACACCCTCCCCTCGGCAACTAAATGCTCCTGCCCGATGAACTCGGCAAAAGTGCGCGGTCGCATCCTTGCCGCTAAAGGCATGCTATGAGGTAACTCCTTTTCCTCCGGCAGATTAAAAAGAGGCATTTTCCCCATTATTGGCAATCAACCTGTTGCTTGAATCTCCTTACTTGAAAACGGTAGAGATTGACGGGTTCATCATATGAAATTCCTGCCTTGAGTCGGCAAATACTAATTTGCTCCTCAACACTATCCACACCTTCCAGGTCAGGCAATAAAAGTCCTCGCCTGAAACCACTTTCTACAATAACCCCATACTCTTTGGGGTCCAGTTGGCTTACATCCTTAACCGGCTCAGGCTCAGTAAGAATATCCACGTTATACTCTAAATCATCCAGTTCAGACTCAACTACCGGGGGAAATCGAGGATCCCTGGTGGAAGAGCTAATAGCGTTAGCTATGATCTCCTCAGCCACATTATCCTTGGTGGGCTCAAAGGTGCCAATGCAGCCCCTCAACTGTCCGTGCTTATGGATAGAAACGAAAACGCCCGCTCTCTCCTTTGTCTCAGGTGTAAGCTCTCCTGGCTCAAGTATTTTCCCCTCACGGATGTAGCTTTCTACTGTCTCCTTGGCTAGCCTTGCTATCGGATGAAGTTCCTCTGCCATAAACACCTCACCCTATTTCAGTCCCGTCCTAAAATTAAGCTCAGTTCCACAAAACTTGCATCTTGAATCATCAAGACCTGTGACCTGCGTATCATAGCCAATCCTGCGAACATTCAGCTTGCCGCAAGAATAGCAAACGGTATTTTCGTACTCGTGCCCCGCAACATTGCCCAGATAAACAAACTTCAGCCCCACTTTCTTGCCAATTTGGTAAGCCCTTTCCAAGGTGGATACCGGAGTAGACGGGAGATGAGTCAAATTATACATGGGATGAAAACGAGTTACATGCCAGGGAGTAAGCTCCCCCAGATCATCTCGGATCCAGGTAGCAATACCCCTGAGCTGCTCCTCATCATCGTTCATCGTGGGGATGATGTTGGTCACCACCTCAACATGCATATTCCATTTCTCTTTAGCTCGCTTAGCCACGTCCAGAATACCTCGCCAGTGAGAGATCTTGGCTAGCTGTCGATAAAACCCATCACTGAAGCCCTTGACATCGACTCTCCAGGCATCGAGATAAGGACCTATGGTATCCAGAGCCTCAGGGGTGATATAGCCATTGGTAACATAGACGGTGTATAAGCCATTTTCCTTAGCCAGCCTGGCTGAATCCAATGTATATTCAAACCATACCGTGGGCTCATTATAGGTCCAGGCAATGCCCTCGCAATTATACTTTTTAGTCAGCTCTATCTCCTTCTCAGGAAGTAGCTGCTGTGAAGTGGCTGGTATATCAATACAGGCAATCTCCCAGTTCTGGCAATCTTTACAATGGAAGTTGCATCCCCAGGTGCCCAAGGAAAAGACAAGGGTGCCGGGAAAGAAATGAAATAAGGGCTTTTTTTCAATATGGTCAGCCGCTACTGAGGATACCTCAGCATAATTCATAGTATAAAGAGTGCCATCCCGGTTAATGCGCATACGACAGACGCCAAGCTTACCGGGATTAATAAGGCACCGCCACTGGCAAACATTGCACCTCACCCTGTCACCGGGGAGCTTCTCATAAAGCATCGCCTCTCTTTCCATCATTAATTATTATACCATCCTGGTTGATCTCAATATAATATACGTGGATAGCAACATCCACCTGTCATTCTGAGCCCGTCGCTCCCTGTCATTCTGAGCGCAGCGAAGAATCTACAACAGACCCTTCACTCCGTTCAGGGTGACAAGGGGGATGCCATCAGGGCGACAAAGGCAGATGACAAAAGGGTTATCATTCTGAGCCGAAGCACTGACTCTGAACGA
>JAIWBQ010000016.1:0-3687 GCA_048633745.1 bacterium | reverse complement strand
AGTTTATTTATCCCTTGCTGGGCTAGGGAAAGCAACGAATCGACAGTTTCTTTAGAGAAAGGTTTGCCCTCAGCAGTTCCTTGAATTTCCACGAACTCATTTTTGTCAGTCATGACTACGTTGAAATCAACTTCAGCTTGGTAGTCTTCTTCATAACGAAGGTCGAGTAGCATGTTGCTCTTTACAATGCCAACACTGGTGGCAGCTATCATTTTATTGAGCGGCATAAATGGCAAAACGCCTCGTTTCCTCAAGTTATGGAAAGCTTGATATAGAGCAACATAGCTACCGGTGATGGCTGCTGTTCTGGTGCCACCATCTGCTTGTAGTACATCGCAATCCACAACGAAGGTTTTCTCTGCTAAGGCTGCTAAGTTAGTTGCTGCCCGTAAACTGCGACCAATAAGTCGCTGGATTTCCTGGCTTCTTCCCTCTGCCCTATGGCGCGGTGTACGAGTAAGCGTGGAGCGGGGCAGCATAGCATATTCAGCAGTAACCCAGCCCTGACCACTTCCTCTGAGGAAGATGGGCACTCTTTCCTCCATGCTCACAGAGCATAGCACTCTGGTTTGCCCCAACTCAATTAAAGCTGAACCTTCGGCGAAACTCTGGTAACCTAAAATTAAACGCACGGGGCGAAGTTCATTGTTAGCTCGGTCGTCTACCCTTGGCATATTAGAAAAGTATAGCAAAGTATTCAGTAATCCTGCCTGTCATTCTGAGCGCAGCGAAGAATCTAGAGGCACTTCACTTCGTTCAAGGTGACAAATGGAACATTTAAGTATAGCAGAGCTTGATGTGGTAGAGAAATTGATTTACAATGCAACGTAAATTAAATTTCAGGAGAGTTGGGAAAAATGAATAAACTCAAACTAGTTTGCCTTATAACTTGTCTCACCTTATGCCTGGCAGTATTCGGCGGTCTGATAAATCAGCAAACAGTCCTAGCTCAGGAAGAGAAAATTGAGCTTAGTGCCAAATACCCCATACGGCCCGGCCCATCCGATACCGTTTTCGACTTTACAGTCGAATTATCGTATACCGGTGGCGACGAGTCGCTTACTTTTGACCTTTTCGCTGAGGGGCCCGAGGGTTGGGCAGTTAGTATACGTCAATCAGCTTTCGAGAATAAAGAGATATCGGCGATTCTCCTTGATCCCACAAAGTCCTATCCAGATACAATCGCAGTCGTTGCTATGGCACCGTTCTGGCTATACCCGGACCCAGGAGATTACCTCATAACTCTGAAAGCTGCATCAGGGGAGATAGAAGGTAGCGTTGATCTTACAGCCAGGATAACTGCCAGATATAATTTTGCGGCCATGACAAAGAACGAAAGGCTGAATATTAAGACTACCGCAGGGAAAGGGAGTGATCTCACTGTAATCATTACTAACACAGGAACTGATTCCCTGGATAAAGTAACTTTCTCTTCACTAGATCCACGCGGAATCGCTGGCGAGGAATGGAGTACTACTTTCAACCCAGAGGAAATAGAGTCTCTCTCACCAGGGCATGAGCAAGAGGTTATGGTTACCATAAAACCGCCATCTAAGACCATCGCAGGTGACTATATGGTCACCTTGAGATTTCTAAGCGACCCCACTCCATCACAAGGCCCCAGTTCATTGGACATCAGGGTAACGGTAGGAACATCTACCGCATGGGGGTGGATAGGTGCAGGGATAGTTATAGCCGTGATTGCTGGACTATACTTTATTTTTAGACGCTTTGGCAGGAGATGATAAGTGGGGCAGGTCATCATTGAGACAAAAGATTTGACCAAAACCTACGATGGTTTTACTGCTGTTGATAGGCTTAATCTTCGCATAGAGGAAGGCGAGGTCTTCGGCTTTCTCGGCCCCAATGGCGCAGGCAAAACGACAACCATATTGATGTTACTTGGACTTACCGAGCCTAGTTCTGGAACAGCACAGGTTTGCAGTCACAATCCAAGCAGGGAACCCTTAAAGGTAAAGCGTATTGTTGGTTATCTGCCAGAAAAGGTTGGCTTTTATGAGGATTTAACCGCGAGACAGAATCTGAGGTATACAGCCGAGCTAAACAAGCTGCCTGGAGGCGAAGCCGAGAAAAGGATAGACGACCTCTTGGCTACAGTGGGATTATCTCAAGTAGCTGACCAGGAGGTTAGCAAGTTCTCTCGCGGGATGAAGCAGAGGTTAGGCATAGCTGATGTATGGATTAAGGAGCCAAAGCTTGTCTTTCTCGACGAACCCACCACAGGCATCGACCCCGAGGGCATAGAGGACATACTTGAACTTGTAGCCAGTATGGCTAAGAAAGGTATGACCGTTGTTTTCTGTTCCCACCAGTTACATCTGGTACAAAGGGTATGTACCCGCGTAGGGATATTAGCCAAGGGGAGTCTGGTAGCTGAGGGGTCGATAGATATTCTGGGCAGACAAACCATGGGTGGCGGAAGTTACCGCGTTGAAGTTGAGGTATCTCAAGCAAATCCCAGGCTCATTGATTCCCTCAAACAGGTAGAAGGCATAGAGGAGGTACAAAGTTCTGGCGATTCGTTGCTTATCACCTGCAACGAAGATTTGAGGTCCCAAATAGCCAAGGTAATTGTCGATAGCGATAGTTTGTTGGTTGGAATGAAGATAGAGGAATACAGCCTGGAGACAATTTATAAAAAGTATTTCACTGAGGATCAGTTATGATCGCAGTTTTTCGCAAAGAACTAGCCGACCATCTCGTTAGTAAAAGGTTCTTTATCCTCTTTATTCTAGTTCTGCTGGCGGCGGTATTTGCTACTTATGTGGCTACTCAAACTATAAGGGGAGCGGTAAGCCCAACAACTGAATTTGTCTTCCTCAAAATCTTCACCCCTTCTTCCGAGACGCCGCTATCTTTCCTTTTTTTTCTATCCCTTTTCATCCCTATTGTAAGCATAGCCCTTGGCTTCGATGCTATAAATAGTGAACGCAATAGCGGCAATCTCAGCCGGCTTTTGTCCCAGCCAATCTATAGAGATTCGGTAATAAACGGCAAATTCCTGGCTGGGCTAGCTGTTCTAGCTATTATGATTGTAAGCGTAATTGCCATCGTTGCGGGACTGGGGCTTCGCATTGTTGGCGTGCCGCCGGGCTCAGAAGAGGTCTTGAGGCTCATAGTCTTCGCCCTGGTAAGCATACTTTATGGAGCCTTCTGGATGGGTTTAGCCATTCTTTTTTCCGTCTTATTCAAGTCGGCTACCACTTCTATAATGGCTTCCATAGGTTTGTGGCTGTTCCTCTTCGTATTTATGCGCGTGATTGCTGGCGCAATCGCCAGTGCCTGGGTTCCACTTGATGAGAATTCCAGCGTAGCATTAATAACCAAACACTATGAAATATTAGGTGCGATTGGCCGCATTTCCCCCGCCACTCTTTATGGAGAGGCCACCAGAGCCTTACTGACTCCTGAATTGGGCAGCCTCAATCCAGCGCTACTGGGAATAAGCAACCTCACTGGAAGAATGGTAACTCCTCTCCCCTTCAACCAGAGCCTTTTGCTCGTCTGGCCTCAGGTAGTAGGCATAATAGCCCTGGCCGCTATCTGCTTCGCCGTCTCTTACATAAAATTTATGAGGGAGGAGATAAGGGCAATTTGAAGGATGGCAATAAGCTGTCCAACTGATAAAGTAGCGAGAGGCTTTTACTTCATCTCTGTTTGATAAAC
>JAIWBQ010000015.1:0-2983 GCA_048633745.1 bacterium | reverse complement strand
ACCACCTTGCCCCATAGGGGTGGGCTCTTCTTTCCAATCGCCTTGGTTTTCTTAAGTATCCGCTCCCCCATTACGTTTGGGCTCTTCACCAAGTAGTCAATAAAGTATTGCGTACCATACTGACTGGATGCGCTGATGACATTTATTGAATCTATGTTCCTATCTTCCAGTTCAATAGTTCCTTCCGACTTTTGCCCTGCGCCACGACCCAAGCCCTCTTTTTCTCTATTGCTACCTCTCTCTGCCAGAGATGCCTGCACTCCCACTTCTTGAAGATGCCGATAAAATTCTTCCATGCTTTCGGCGCTCCCTTTCTTTCGTTTGCGAAGAACTAGCGGCAGTGCGATGAATATCACAAGAGCGGCTAGAACACTAAGTATGCTACTCCAGTCCATCTACCCGTTCCCTGTAGCTAACGATTATCTCCCATCAGATTGCTTCGCTCGCAATGACAATAAGAAGAGTCAGTAGGAACATTCCACATGATCATTATAGTCTAAATTTCTTCCAACTCGAAAGCATAATTTTCAATGACAGGATTAGCTAGCAACTTGCCACACATTTCGCTGACTCGCTCTCGTGCCCCATTTTGGTCATTCTCTTCCACCTTAACCTCTATGTACTTACCCATGCGGACAGTTACTACCTCAGTGAAGCCCAAGTTATGCAATGCCCCTTTTATGGTCAAGCCTTGGGGGTCATTAACCGTGGGCTTTAAGGTGATATAAATCTTGGCTAGATACATTTTCCCGTAAATAACTCGTAAATCCTCCTATAGCGCTGTGTTGTAGCTTCAACTACATCTGATGGTAGCATAGGTGCTGGAGGCTCCTTATCCCATCCTGAAGCTAAAAGCCAATCGCGAACTGGCTGCTTATCAAAGCTGAGTTGTGAGCGGCCAGCTTCATATTGGCTAGCATCCCAGAAGCGACTTGAGTCTGGCGTTAGTAACTCATCAATAAGCGCTAATTTGCCGTTGATGAAGCCAAACTCAAACTTAGTATCAGCAATTATTATACCTTTGTTTTTAGCATAATCTCGAGCATAACAATAAATGAGCAAGCTTTTCTCCCCTAACTCTCCAATCAAGTCTTCAATGCCAAGGTTTTCTATGTCTTGATTGACTAGAGGGCGGTCATGCTCCGTATCGCTTTTGGTAGTAGGGGTAAAGATAGGTTGAAGCAATTCCTGGCTTTCTCTCATTCCTGACGGCAACTGGATACTGCCAGCTTTCCCAGTCTCTTCATATTCCGCCCACGCTGAGCCAGCCACATAGCCCCGGACGATGCATTCTACAGGAACGCGCTCAGCCTTAGCCACAAGCATACTACGACCAACAAGACAATCTAAAGTCTTCAACTGGTAGCTGTCAACTGTCAGCCCTTGAATGACATCCTGAAGCGCATCCAAGCTGTCAATCACCTTAATAAGATGGTTGGGAATAATATGGGCTGTTTTCTCAAACCAGAAGGTAGAAAGCTGGTTAAGGACCTTCCCTTTATCAGGAATACCACAAGGCAAGACAACATCGAAGGCAGAGATGCGGTCAGTGGACACTACAAGAAGCTTATCCCCTAAATCGTAAACGTCTCTTACCTTGCCACGCCTGAATAAGGGAAAGGATAAATTAGTTTCTAACAGGAGAGACATACTCTTAAACCATGTTAAAGCGCCTGTGGAGCTAACCTCTCTGCTGTTTTCCCTACTGCCTTCATCTCAGTTAGCTCCAACCGCTCAAAGACGCTATCTACATATTTCAAATAATGGTTATAGTCGAAAAGCAACTGTAACTCATTCTTGCTCAGGTGAACTGTTATTCGCTCATCTGCCTCAAGCAAGCTTAGGAAGTTCTTCTTTTCCTGCCACGCCTTCATAGCGTTATCTTGCACCACCTTGTAAGCTTCTTCTCGACCTAGGCCTTTATTTATCAAGGCCAGAAGCACCCTCTGAGAGAAGATCAAACCCTGGGTGAGCTCAAGATTATGGAGCATATTCTCAGGATAAACTTTGAGCCCTTTCATTATTGAAGTGAATATAGATAGCATATAGTCCAATGCCAGGCAAGAGTCAGGTAGGATAATTCGCTCGGTAGAAGAATGGCTGATGTCACGCTCGTGCCACAAGGCGATGTTCTCCATGGAGGTTACAGCATAGCCTCTTATTAATCTGGCAAGTCCACAAATACGTTCACAAAGCTCAGGATTCCGTTTATGAGGCATTGCTGATGAGCCCGTTTGTCCCGCATGGAAGGGCTCTTCAACTTCCCGAACCTCTGTTCGCTGGAGACTCCTGATCTCGGTGGCAAACTTTTCCAGGGAGCTGGCAAGAATCGCCAAGGTAGTCACGAATTGGGCATGGCGGTCGCGCTGAATTATCTGGCTTGATATCGGAGCTGGAGCGAGCCCTAACTTGGCACAAGCTATTTTCTCAACCTGAGGAGGCACAGTGGCATAAGTACCCACCGCACCCGATATTTTGCCCACAGAGATAATCCTCCTGGCTTCATCCAGCCTTTGGGCATTACGCTTCATCTCCTCAGTCCACAGAGCCATTTTCAAGCCAAAGGTGGTCGGCTCAGCGTGAACACCGTGGGTTCGCCCCATTATAATGGTATATTTGTGCTCTATAGCTTTATTCCCTAAGACAGGTATGAGATCAACGATGTCTTGCGCCAGGACATCGGATGCCTGGGTTAATTGCAAGCTCAGGGCGGTATCGATAACATCAGAGGAAGTAAGACCAAGATGGATAAAACGAGATTCCACGCCCAGGCTTTCAGCAACTGAGTTAAGGAAAGCTGTCATGTCATGGTGGGTTATACTTAGAAATTCAGCAATACGATCCAGGTTATAGCCGGCTTCCCTTATTTTGGAAATGTCTCCTTCAGGGATTTCGCCCAGCTCAGCCCAAGCTTCACAAACCGCTATTTCCACCCTGAGCCATTGGTCAAACTTATTCTCCTCAGACCATATTTTTTTCATTT
>JAIWBQ010000014.1:0-13295 GCA_048633745.1 bacterium | reverse complement strand
CCAGCTATGGCTTTTTTGCGGATAAATCTGGAGAGGGCTGCTGAGCACGAGTACCCCTATGACAAGAGGGCATGTCAAATCGTTGAATCACATAAAATGTAACCGAGTGAGGCGCTAACTTTTTCGTAGCAGTCAACCTGTGGGATCATCTTTTTCTCCTCATGCGCCCTGTACGACTTGGCTAATTTAGCGTCTATGTTACCCTTCAACCGGGCAAGATTTAAGATAAGGTATATTTCCTCAAGCTCTTCTTTGACTTCCCATGGGATTTAAGCTGATTCCATCACTTCTAAGTATGATATCCCAGGAATATCATACTTCCCATTGGTACTGCTACCCAGTTTCCCTTTGCCGATTAGCTTCATCATCGGCTGAAATCAGTTCATTGTGGTAATGAAGACCAAAATTAGCGCTTCGTGTATTGTGGTGCCTTGCGGGCCCGATTAAGGCCATATTTCTTACGTTCTTGGATTCTGGCATCTCGGGTAAGCAAGCCTTCTTTACGCAACATAGGCTTGAACGACTCATTCTCCTTGGCTAGAGCTCGGGCAATACCGTGACGAATGGCTCCAGCTTGGCCACTTACACCACCACCCTTCACTTTGATCGTGGCATGAAATCTGCCCATGGTATCGGTAGCCTGGAAAGGGTGTTCAACCATATGGAGATGCTCAAGGCGAGGGAAAACCTCTTGATATGGCCTGCCATTAATAATTATCTCTCCCTCACCAAGGAAAAGCCTGACTTGAGCGATAGCACACTTTCGCTTGCCTGTTCCCCAAACATAGCTCTCTGTACTCATTAACCCTCCCCTTTCTTTCCAACTTGAGCCTGGTGTGGGTGCGCACTCCCAGGATAAACTTTAAGTTTCTTAAACATAGCTCCGCCCAAACGATTCTTGGGCAACATCCCTCTAACTGCATGTTCAATTACGCGGGTAGGGTGGCTGCTAAATACCTCTTCAAAGGTTGGGCTCTTCAAGCCACCGGGATATCCTGAGTGTCTATAATAAATCTTTTGCTCAGCTTTCTTCCCAGTCACTCTCACTTTGGCAGCATTAATTATCACAACATAGTCCCCAACATCGATGTGGGGGGCATAAATTGGCTTGTGCTTGCCCATAAGTAAATTAGCCACCTGAGATGCCATCCTTCCCAAAGTTTTATCCGCAGCATCAACTACCCACCACTCTCGCTTGATATCTCTAGCTCTAGGGCTATAAGTTTTCACCTCAAGCCTCCCAATGGTTGTGGATAATTGACCTTCATAAGGCATAAGCCTCGGGCGGGAGACGAGGGACCAGCTAAGCCTAGTTTCCTTGCGTCCAGAATGTCATGAAAATCTCCAATGCTAATCTTACCTAAGCCAAGCCTGATTAAAAGACCTACAGTATTGCGCACCTGGTGAGGCAAGAAAGAGTTAGCTACCATACGAAAAACAACAAAATCTCCTTTTTTGTCGATCTTTGCTTCATAAACATTGCGCAGTGTGCTCCTTGTGTCATCTAAAGAACTAACGAAGGAAATAAAATCATGTTTTCCTTGGATAAGCTGACATGCCTCATTCATCGCTTCTACATTTAGCATCGGAGGCACAAATAAAGCAAACATCTGGCTAAACGGTGACGAGGTATTCCTATTTAAAATAGAATAGTGATACTCTCGGCTTAGAGCATCGCGTCGGACACTAAAGTTCTCGCTAGCCTTATAGGCTGCTTTGACTGTGATAGCCCTAGGTAAATAATAGTTTAATGCTTTAACTAACGTCATGGTCTCTAATGCAGATTTCGCCCAAAAACTCACTACTTGTCCTTTGGCATGCACACCAGCATCGGTTCTGCTAGCCGCCATAACTCGGCTGCTTTGTCCACAAAACCGCCTTATAGCTTCCTCAAGCTCATTCTGAATAGTAGGCAAGCCAACTTGCCACTGAAAGCCATGATATTGTGTGCCATCATATTCTATAAGTAAAATAAACTTACTTGACCAGTTCAATTTGAACCATAGGAGCATTATCACCAGGGCGGGGCATTAACTTTAGCAACCTTGTATAGCCTCCCGTACGGGCAGCATACCCTGGAGCAATCTCAGTAAACAGCTTCTGAACCACTTTTTTATCAATAACAAAATCCAAAGCTCGCCGTCTTGAAGCAAGACTGCCGTCTTTCCCCAAAGTGATTACTTTTTCAGCTAAACTACGAATTTCCTTCGCTTTAGCCTCGGTGGTAGTGATCTTTTCATGAGCCAAAAGAGCAGTTACTTGATTCCGATATAGCGCCCAGCGATGATCTGTTCTCCGGCCTAATTTCCGTCCTGCTAGCTTATGTCTCATTCTACTTGCTTCTCAGAAACAACAGCAAAGCCTAATTTTGCTATTAGATCCTCAACTTCAGATTTGGACTTTGCTCCGAGGCCAGGTAATACCAGCAAGCCTTCCCTGCTCCTTTCCAGTAGCTGTCCTAGGGTAGAAATACCTCCTCTTTTCAAACTATTATAGGCACGAGTTGATAAATTCAGTTCTTCTAGAGGGATATTATATTGGTCAAGCGGAATAGGCAGACCTCTGCCTGTTTCTTCTGCCGCTGAGACTTCGAAATCCCTGAAAGAGGAAACCTGATTAATCAAGATGATTGCACCTTGACTAAGTGCTTCCCCTGGAGGAATAGTGCCATCAGTCCAGATTTCCAGGGTAAGTCTTTCTAGGCTTCCCTCTTGACCGGGGCTGATCGGTTCTACAGAGAAATTGACTTTCCGCACTGGAGTAAAATTAGCATCTACAGGCAGTGCTCCTACAGGCAAGCCATCACCCGACTTGGTAGGCACATAGCCTTTTCCCAATTCCACATTAAGCTCAACATGAAGCTTGGCTTGAGAGGAATCCAAGGCAGCTAAATAAAGCTCAGGATTGGCAATCTGGAAATCTGCCGATGGCGTAATATCACCAGCGCAGATCTTGCCTTCCCCCTCTGTATCCAATATCAATTTTCCAGGCTGATGAGAAAGGGGACGAAGCCTTAGCTCTTTGACATTCAGTAAGAATTCCATGGCATCCTCTTTAACATAAGGAATGGGAGAGAATTCATGCTGAATTCCTTCAATATTGACCCATGTTACCGCAGCACCAGGCAGAGAACTAAGAAGTACACGCCGCAGGGCATTGCCTAAAGTAATGCCAAAACCCGCCTCTAGAGGCTCAGCGAGAAAGCAACCATGCTTACCAGCGATTTCAACACACTTTACACTGGGTATAGACAATTCAAGCATACATCACCTTGAGTAGTATTCAACAATAGCTTTGCTATTAAACCTAGTTTCAATATCATCCTTACCAGGTAAGCTTAAGACCCTGCCTATCACTCCTCCTTCACCTGAGCTTAACCAGCTAGGAATAAACTTTCCCTTAATCTTCTCGACCACCGCTTTATAATACTCAGTTTCGGTGCTGGTTTTCCGCCACTGGATAACATCCCCCAGCTTTACCAGACAGGAAGGTATATCTGTTTTACGCTCGTTAACAAGGATGTGACCATGCCCAACTATCTGCCTGGCTTGGGCACGCGAATCGGCAAAACCCAGACGATAAACCACATTATCCAATCGCCTTTCTAATAATATGAGAAGGTTTTCTCCGGTAACACCAGGGACTCTCGCAGCTTCAGCAAAAGAACCGCGAAATTGCCGCTCCAGAACACCATAACTAAAACGAACCTTCTGCTTTTCTCGCAATTGAAGTCCGCGGTCAGAAACCCTACGCTGCTGGCCCCGAGAACGTCTCCTAGGGGAAACATTTCTGCTCTCCAAGGGACACTTAGGAGTGGAGCACTTCTCCCCTTTAAGCATCAGCTTCTCCGCAAGGTAGCGACATAAGTGGCAAGCGGGTCCGGTGTACCTTGCCATATTATACCCTTCTTCTCCCCTTCGGACGGCAACCATCATGTGGGATAGGAGTCACGTCTCTGATGCTGGTAACAGTCAATCCGGAAGCCTGTAAAGCACGAATAGCTGCTTCGCGTCCACTGCCAGGACCCTTAACATAAACTTCAATTCGGCGCAATCCATCTCCTGCTGCTCGTCGTGCCGCATCTCTAGCAGCTAGCTGAGCGGCATAAGGAGTGCCCTTCCTCGATCCTTTGAATTTAGCACTGCCCGAACTTCCCCAGGTAATAACATTACCCTGTAGGTCAGTAATAGTAACAATAGTATTATTGAACGTAGATTGGATATAGACTCTGCCTTCGCTAATCCCTTTACGTGTCTTCTTCCCTGTTCTAGTCTTTCTCTTCTTTGGCATTTGCTACAACCACCTTCCCTATTTCTTAGCTACGCCACGCCTTTGGCCCCTACCCGCCACTGTTTTCCTTACGCCTCTTTTAGTGCGAGCATTTGTGCGCGTTCTTTGCCCATGAACCGGTAAACTCATACGATGCCTCAGGCCTCGAGAGCAACCAATTTCGATAAGCCGTTTTATATTGAACTGGACCTCCCTCCTAAGGTCACCCTCTAGTTTATACTGCTTTTCAATAACATCGCGAAGCCGACCAACCTGTTCCTCAGTAAGATCCTTAACTCTAATGCTTGGGTCGACCCCAGTGGCAGCTAAAATGCGCTGGCTTGATGTAGAACCAATGCCATAAATATGTTGCAAGGCTACCCAAATTGGCTTGCCCTTGGGAAGATCTACACCTGCAATACGTGCCATTATTTACTCTTCACCCCTGCCTCTGTTTATGCTTTGGATTTTCACAGATAACCCTAACCACACCTTCTCGCCTGATAACCTTGCATTTTTTACACCTTGGCTTAACGGAAGCTCTTACCTTCATTTACAATCACCACGCAAACTCTATTATAATAAACTTTTCTAGTTAATCTGTCAAAGGTAGAACTACTTAAGCCGATAGGTAACTCTGCCCCGACTCAAATCATAAGGAGAAAGCTCCACTAAGACCCTATCCCCGGGTAGAATCTTGATATAGTGCTTTCTCATCTTGCCAGAAATGTGAGCCAGCACTATGTGGCCATTAGTCAACTCAACCCGAAACATGGTATTAGGCAGGCATACAATTACTTTGCCTTCAACTTCTATCTTTTCCGTCTTAGCCATACTTCTTCTTGAGCAACATCGTAGCGTGCAGCACGATCCTAAAGAATCACGCTACATTCAATAAGCTTTCCTTAAGCAAGTATCTCAGCTTCTCCATCCGTGATGACGATACTGTGTTCAAAGTGCGCCGAAAGGCTCCCGTCGGCTGTAAGGACTGTCCACTGGTTAGGAGCCAATTTAGTGTGCCAATCTCCAACGTTAATCATAGGCTCAATAGCTAAGGTCATGCCTTTGCGGAGCAAGAGACCCTTTCCAAACACAAAATTGGGTATCTGCGGTTCCTCATGCAAATCTCGACCTACGCCATGCCCAGTGTACTCTCTAACCACAGAAAATCCTTTTGATTCAGCATAATGTTGAATAGCAGTTGAAATATCCCCAACCCACGCCCCATTTATGGCTTGAGCGATGCCCGCTTTCAAACTGTCTTCCGTGACTGAAATAAGTTCCTTAGCCCCCTCGCTTATCTGTCCCACACCAACAGTTATAGCCATATCGGTATGAAAGCCGTTAAATTTTACCCCTATATCCAAAGAGACGATGTCTCCTTCCAGCAATACTCTTTCGCTAGGAATGCCATGAACTATCTCATCATTCACAGAAACACATAAATTCGCAGGGAAGCCACGATAATTCTTAAAAGAAGGCTCAACTCCTCTTCTCTCCGATTCTTCGACTACCATTGCATCTAACTGGCTAGTTTTAATGCCCGGTTTCGTTTCCATGCTGAGTTTGTCTAAAATACCTGATAAAATCCTGCCGCATTGTCGCATGATAGCTATTTCCTCAGCAGACTTTATAATTACCATTTATTTTTCTCTTGCTTCGAGCATAGAGACTATTTCCTTGGCTACCTCTTGTATGCCCAGATTACCATTGACCTCGATTAGTTTATCCTGCTTCCTATAATAATCAAGAATAGGGACAGTCAGGTTGTAGAAAACATTCAATCTCTCTTTCACCGTTTCTTCCCTATCATCTGAGCGCTGATATAATTCGCCACCACACTTATCACATTTCCCTGGTATTTCAGGCGGTGAAGTTATCACGTGATAGGGTGTCTGACAATTCCGGCAAAGCCACCTTCCACTGAGGCGTTTGACAAGCTCTTCATTAGGCACTTCAATATATATCGCCTTCTCTATGCTTTTCCCGTGATTAGCCAAGGCTTTATCTAAAGCTTCAGCTTGCCCTAGAGTTCGGGGGAAGCCATCGAAAAGACAACCAGAAACACAATCAGGCTGACTAGCCCTTTCCAAGATCATCTTTATGGTTATTTCATCAGGAACTAGCCCCCCCTTCTCCATATAGCTTTTAGCCAGGAGGCCTAATTCGGTCTTTTTCTCCAATGCCTGGCGAAACAAGTCACCAGAGGCTATATGAGACAACCGCATCTCCCGTGAAAGGATATCCGCCTGAGTTCCTTTCCCTGCTCCAGGAGCACCTAACATGATGATATACATTACTTTACTTTAAGAAACCTTCATAACGGCGCATGGTTAACTGAGCCTCTAATTGCTTCATAGTATCCAGGGCAACGCCAACAGCTATAAGCAAAGCAGTGCTCTGAATCACCAATGCAGTAACACCAGTGATTTCTCTAGCAATGAAAGGCATAATTGCCACTATACCCAGAAAGACGGCGCCACCAAAGGCAAGACGCCTTATAATCCTATTTAGGTAAGCAGCCGTTGTCTTTCCTGGTCGAACTCCGGGAATGAAGCCGCCTTGCTGTTGCAAGGTGGCTGGCAGGTTCATTTGCTCAAATATGATCATAGTATAAAAGAGGGCAAAACCAATTACTAGGGCAAAGTACAGCCCCTGATAAATCAGGCCCAAAGGTAGTGCTGTATCAGGGCGAAAGACAGTATAAATTGCATTCCAGAAATTTGGATCTTGACCTGCTGGGTTCATAAGATAGCTAGATATTGTGCCGGGAAGCTGCATCAAGGCAATAGCAAAAATAAGGGGTATCATTCCAGCAGTGTTTACCCGTAGTGGGATGTAAGTTGAGCCCGATTGTCGATACATGCGGCCACTGCGAAAAGTGCTACGAGCATACTGCACAGGGATACGCCGATGAGCTTCAGTAAACATAACTATCAATACCAAAGTAACCGCGCCAAGTATAAGGAAGGTAACCAAGCCCAAGGGATCTTGTGCAGCTATAAAACCACGACCTACTAACTCTGGCAGGCTAGCTACAATGCCACCAAAAATTATTATCGATATCCCGTTTCCTATTCCCCGCTCGGTAATCAATTCACCTAACCAGACAAGGAACATAGTGCCAGCGACCATTGACATCACTATTGTTGCAACAGTTAATGGCTCAAGGTAACCAACAATAGGCGGGCTCTGGCTACGTAATATAGTTAGCATGCCGTAGCCTTGAAGGCCAGCTAGGGGCACGGTTAGCAAATGAGTAATGCGGTTGATTTTGCGTTTACCATCTTCCCCCTGCTGAGAGATGGCCTGAAGACTAGGGACAACTGGAACCAGCAATTGCATGATTATGGAAGCGGTGATGTAAGGGTAAACACCCATGGCTGCCACGCTGAACCTCTGCATGGCACCACCACCAAAAAGGTCAAGCATGCCAAAAAGTAGATTCTCCCCGAAAAATTGGCGCAAGGCCTCAGTATCTACGCCAGGCAGAGGGACATGAGCTATGAAGCGAAAGATCACCAGCATGCCCAGGGTAAAAAGGATCTTTCGTCTCAAATCCGGCAACGTAAACATATCTACCATTGCCTGGATGAGGCGTGGTTGTTTTTCCCTGCGCTGCATCCTAAGCCTTCTCTACCTTCCCCCCAGCAGCAACAATCTTTTTCTCTGCAGACGAAGAGAATTTGGCAGCCTTGACTAGCAGCGAGTGCTGGATATCCCCGGCGCCGAGAATTTTAGTCGGCTGATTCAGGGACTTAATTAGCCCTGCTTGGAGCAACTCCTTAGGGGTTATCTCACTTCCTGATGGGAAAATATTAAGCTTGCCTACATTGATAACATTATACTCAGTTTTGAAGATGTTGGTGAAACCCCTCTTTCTTGGCAGCCGTTTTATCAGAGGCAATTGCCCACCTTCAAAACCAGGGCGCACCCCACCACCAGAGCGAGACTTCTGTCCTTTACAGCCTCGTCCAGCATAAGTGCCATGTCCACTGCTATTTCCCCGACCTATGCGCTTCCTTCCATGCTTGGCACCTGCGGGAGGCTTTAATTCATTCTGTTTCATTCACATTATCTTTCTGAGCTTCAGCGTCAGTTTCAATCACAGCTTCTTTGAGTTTCCTCAAGTTAGCCAAGGCAAGCATCGTCGCCTTGACTACATTGACCTTGTTTTGTGCGCCCAGTGATTTACTAAGGATGTCTTTTATACCTGCTAACTCAAGTACTGCGTGAGCAGTGTGGCTAACAATTAAACCCGTGCCAGGTAACGCTGGCTTTAGTAAAATCT
Organism: bacterium; assembly: GCA_048633745.1. GTDB lineage: Bacteria > Chloroflexota > Dehalococcoidia > GIF9 > AB-539-J10 > JAIWBQ01. The sequence goes on along the minus strand of JAIWBQ010000014.1, from coordinate 4,735 downwards.
TGGATGCCCCAAACTTGGCTAGAATTTCATGAGGGATGGTGCCATTCATGATGGGCACCTCGATCAGCCCTTTCCTCGCCACAGCACCGGCTTTACGAATTGCTTCAGGAACCTCTGTCGCTTTAGCTAAACCAAAACCCACATGTCCCTTGCCATCACCAACTATCACCAAAGCCCTGAAACGAAGGTGTTTGCCACCTTTAACCACTTTAGTTACACGATCAATGCCTAACATTTTCTCTTCGAGAGCTAGTTCCGAGGCATCAATTTTAGCTTTTTGCCCTGTTCCCTTAGTGATCGCTTTCATAAAGTACCTCTCAAAACTCCAATCCAGCCAGCCTGGCAGCCTCAGCTAAAGCCTTAACTCTGCCACCATATTTATATCCACCACGATCAAAAACCACGTGGTTAATTCCTCTACTTATTGCTTGCTCAGCAAGCATAGTTCCTACTATTTCAGCCTTCTTGGTTTTTACCATTTCATCTCCATCGGTCTTGCTTCTCACTTGAGGGTCAAGAGTGCTCATTGAAACTAAAGTTTGGCCTACAGAATCATCAATAAGCTGGGCATAGATATGATTCAAGCTGCGGAAGACACATAGTCGGGGCCGCGATATTTTACCCACTAACTTTTGTCTAACCCGTCTGTGTCGTATCCTTCGCATTAATCTTGAATCTGCTTTGCTCATCATACCTACTATTTCTTACCTATTTTGCCTGACTTTCCAGGTTTAAGACGCAGCTTCTCCCCAGAATACTTAATGCCCTTTCCTTTATAGGGGTCAGCAGGGCGCATGCCTCGAATTCTAGCAGCTACTTCCCCAACAGCTTCCTTATCAATGCCAGTAACATGAATGCGATTTGTCCCTTCAACGGTGATACAAATATCAGGGGGAGGGAAGAACTCCACAGGATTGGCGTATCCCACCTGGAGCAGCAGCTTATCACCGGCTTTCTGTGCTCTATAGCCTACGCCATTTATCTCCAAGACTTTCTCAAAACCTCTACTCACACCTTCAACCATATTTGCCAGAAGGCTGCGGGTGAGCCCATGTAGAGAACGATGAACCCTGCTATCACTAGGTCGAGTTACAATCAACTTCCCGTCCTCCAGAGCAATAGAAATATCAGGTTGAAAACGACGATGCATTTCCCCCTTGCTCCCTCTCACCACTACTTCGCTCCTATCAATCTCCACCTCAACATCTTGAGGTATAACAATAGGAAGCAAGCCAACACGTGACATAATTCACAACTCCGAAGTTAATTTACCATACATAGCCCAGAATTTCACCGCCAAGGCGATGGCGCCATGCTTCTTGCCCAGTCATAATGCCTTTAGACGTAGATAAAATGGCAATGCCTAAGCCTGAATAGACGCGAGGAATTTCACGCCGCCCCACATAAACCCTCAAACCTGGCTTGCTCACTCTTTCTAAACCTAAAATTGCAGGCTGGCTATCTATACACTTGAGATGAATTCTTATCATTGACTGGGGTTTTCCCTTAAGCACTTCATAATGATCAATAAAGCCCTCTCCTTTAAGTATTTTGGTGATAGAGAGCTTTATTCGAGAGGAAGGCACAAGCACATTATCATGATTTGCCATGATAGCATTGCGTATTCGCGTCAACATATCGGCAATTGGATCAGTAACTATCATTGCGGCTCCTCACCAGCTAGATTTCCTCACCCCAGGAATTACGCCTCTTAGAGCATGTTCCCGGAAACAAATGCGACATAAGCCAAATTTGCGCATATAAGCACGCGGCCTACCACACAATTGACAACGATTACGCTGCTGCACCTTATACTTTGGTGGTCGTTTTGACTTGGCAATCTTAGATGCCTTCGCCATCTCAATCGCTCCTAAAGGGCATGCCCATGAGTTCTAGCAAATTCCTGGCTTCATCATCATTCTTAGCAGTAGTGACAATAGTCACTTCGAGACCACGAATTTTATCGACCTTATCATAATCGATTTCAGGGAAAGCTATCTGCTCCTTTATACCTAGACTATAGTTCCCTCGCCCATCGAAAGAATCACGGGATACGCCATGGAAATCTCGAAACCTCGGCAGAACAACATCAACCAGTTTTTGAAAGAAATCGTACATCCGTTTACGTCGCAATGTCACCACCATTCCAATAGGCATACCAGCCCTCAGTTTAAAAGAGGCGACAGATTTCTTCGCCCGTGTAATCACTGGATGTTGCCCCGAGACCGTAGTTAAATCTCCCTCCGCCGCCTCAAGAGCTTTGGGATTTTGTATCGCTTCACCCAAACCAATGCTGAGCACAATCTTTTCCAGCTTGGGCAATTGCATTGGGTTGTCATAACCAAGTCTAGCTTTAAGCTGAGGAACCACTTCGGTCAAATATTTCTCTTTCAAATTAGCGATCATAATCAAACCCCTTAGTCAATCACTTCTTGGCATGATTTGCAAATCCGCATTTTTTTGCCATCGGTAAGGAAGCGAAAACCAACTCGCGTAGGTTTACCACATTTCTCACACAGCAACATTACCTTAGATATATGCAGTGGAGCTTCAAGCTCAATTATGCCAGCTTGCCGAGCGGACCTGCTGGCTCGGGAATGGCGTTTAATCATATTGAGCCCTTCTACTAGCACTCTATGTTCTTCGGGGATGGCACGGCGTACCTTTCCTTTTTTGCCTTTGTCCTTGCCAGCGATGATGATGACAGTATCGTTTTTCCTGACCTTCATTTCAAAGCACCTCTGGAGCTAGGGATATTATCTTGGCAAAATTTTTGTTTCTTAGCTCCCGGGCTACGGGACCAAAAATGCGGCTGCCTTTAGGATTATTTTTGTCACCAAGAATGACTGCGGCATTTTCATCAAATCTAATATAGGAACCATCAGGGCGGCGATAAGGCTTGGCCACACGTACAATTACAGCCCGCACTACCTCACCCGCTCCCACTATTCCATGCGGCGTAGCCCGCTTCACCGAAGCTACAATGATGTCACCTACATGGGCATATCTTCTTCTTGTCCCGCCAAGTACATTAATGCACATAATCTGCTTGGCCCCAGTATTATCAGCTATCTTAAGTCTGGTGAGATTCTGAATCATTCTTCTGTTCTGGCCTAGCTTCAGCCATCTCCTTTTTGGACACTATCTCTGCTACCCGCCACTTTTTCTCCTTAGACAAAGGACGTGTCTCCACAATTTTCACCTTATTTCCAATTCCACAGGCATTATTCTCGTCGTGAGCTTTATATTTTTTGGTACGCTTAACAGCCTTCTTATAAAGCGGATGGACCTTCCTGGTTTCTACAGCTACCACCACGGTTTTGTCCATTTTATTACTCACCACGAAGCCCAACATTGTTTTACGTTTTCTCTCCATAAACTGAATCCTTCTACCCTATGTTCGAATAGATATAAAATCAAGATGAAATGCCGGACTGGTATCAAAGGAAATTCGGCTTAACATAAAACCTATTAACTGGCTGGCACAGTGCTTTGTGTGACGAATGCTCAGAATAAGACAAATAATGCCCCCCAGTATACCCAGGATACCCAAATTTATTCCTAAGACTTTAAGCGTCATCTTGTGCTAAGCTCTCTTTCCCTTAAGATAGTTTTCATCCTGGCAATATTCCTCTTCACTTTAGGAATCTCACGATGGTTAGTTAGCTGCCGAGTTGCCAAGCGAAAGCGAAGATTAAAAAGCTCCTCATGAGCCTCCTCCAGTTTTGTTAATAGCTCTTCGTTATTGAGAGCGTGAATTTCACTAGTCCTCAACCTTCTGCCCCTCCTTCATGGCAAAACTAGTAGCTATAGGAAGTTTGTGAGAGGCAAGATGTACTGCCTCTCGAGCGAGATTCTCCTTTACACCAGCTAACTCGAACATCATTCTGCCTCGCTTAACTACGGCTACCCAATGATCAGGTGCGCCTTTACCACCACCCATCCTTGTCTCCGCAGGCTTTTTAGTCACAGCTTTATCAGGGAAAATGCGTATCCATAGTTTACCACCTCGATGCAGATAACGCACAAATACACGGCGAGTTGCTTCAATTTGTCTTGCCGTTACCCAAGCGGATTCCTCTGCCCTCAAGCCAAAATTGCCAAAGGCAACAGCATTTCCACTATGGGCTTCACCTTTTAACCTCCCCCTATGAACTTTACGATGCTTTACTCGTTTCGGCTGTAACACTTTCCTTCCTCACTTCAGGGAGAATATCACCTTTGTAAATCCACACTTTGATTCCAATACGTCCCACCACAGTATGAGCTTCAGTAAAACCGTAATCGATATTGGCACGTAATTTATGTAACGGCATTTGGCCTCGGTGCTGGGTCTCAGTTCTAGCAATTTCAACTCCGCGAAGTCTTCCGCTACATGTTATCTTTATCCCTTTGGCTCCAGCCTGTGAAGTCCGAAAAAGTGATTGCTTCATGGCTCGACGAAAAGGTACCCTATCTTCAATCCGTTCTGCTAGACTCCGAGCTACTAAATAAGCTTCGAGCTCAGGCCTTTCGATCTCTCTGATAGTCAACCTAACTTTCTCCCCACTAATTTTTTCCAGTTCCACCCTCAGTGCTTCTACGTTCTGTCCTCCTCGTCCGATCAAAATGCCAGGCCGAGCTGAGTACAAAGTTAGGCATACCTCATCCCCTGGTCGTTCAATTTCTACCCGAGCAACACCTCCCCCGGAACATCTTTGTTCGAGAGCTCTGCGAAGCTTTAAATCACATAGCA
>JAIWBQ010000013.1:0-14428 GCA_048633745.1 bacterium | reverse complement strand
CTTTGCCATATCGTAGCCTCCTTGGTTTTCTCAAAGTATTGTAGTTTTGAAGCTGTCTGGCTAGCTTTGGAGGTAGAAATTCAAAAACTTTCTAAAAGTTGATACGCAATCTCTCTGGACAGTCACTTGACAGGATTTTCCAACTGTGATAGCTTTCGGGCTACCTAATTAGCCCGATTTACAGAGATTCTTAGAAGACTACAGATTTTCCCAGAAATTACGTGATATAGCTCAAGCTGGAGTTGACAAGATTTAATGTTGATGTTAGACTTGAAAGTTGCGTTATGTTACTGATTTTCCCCCACTTTTGTCAGTTCTAAGTTTCCCCGATTAAATGTCTTAAGGGTATTATCTTTTATTTTTTGTCTTTAAGAAGGAAGAATTATGATTATTTCTCCGATGCCTAAACATGAGTTGGTCAAATCCTTTGCTAGCTTGCCCCAAGCTGTAGAAATACCTGACCTTATCCGGGTTCAGCTTGATTCCTTCTCTTGGTTTCAAGAGGAAGGTTTGAAGGAGCTGTTTGAGGAAATTTCGCCAATTCAAGATTATACTAATACCAGGCTGGAATTACGTTTTGTTGATTATGAGTTTCGAGAACCCCAGCATTCCATTGCTGAGTGTTTTGAACACAGCATGACTTATTCTTCTCCGCTCTACGTTACTGTTCAACTGGTGGTTAAGGAGACAGGGGAGATTAACCAACACGAATTATTCCTTAGTGATTTTCCCTTAATGACAGATAAGGGCACCTTTATTATTTCAGGGACAGAGCGGGTAGTAGTCAGTCAGATAACTCGCTTTCCTGGCGTTTACTTCACTTTAGACAGGGATCCTGCGACTGGCCGAAAGCTAGCTTTTGCCAAGCTTGTTGCTGAACATGGAGCATGGCTTGATTTTGACACCTCTGGTCGGGACGTGATTTCGGTTAAGGTAAGGGGCAAACGGAAGATACCTGTTACCACTTTGCTGCGTGCTGTAGGCTTTGATAGTAACGAAAGCTTGTTTTCCCTTTTCCAAGACGTGGATAACTCACCTACCCATGAGTTTATCCGCTCTACGATAGAACGAGACCCCTTGGTTAGGAACAAAGCTGAGGCTCTGGTTGATATTCACAGGAAATTATCTTCTGGTGAAGCTCCTAGTCTTGCTAGTGCCCAGGCGTCGTTGAACAATTTCTTATTCAATCCTCGACGCTATAGCTTGGGCAAAGTTGGTCGCTACAAGCTTAATAAAAAGTTAGGGCTTAATATACCTGAAGATCATGCTGGTTTAGCTGCTGAAGACTTGGTGCAGATAGTTCGTCGTATTATTTCAATCAATAATGGCAGGGAGGTTTCTGATGACATTGATCATTTAGGCAATCGACGAGCACAGGCAGTGGGCCTCCTAATAAAAAAGCAGCTTCGTATTGGCTTACTAAGGTTGGAGGGAGCTATTAAAGAACGCATGAGCATTCTTGGCCCTGAGGTGGCAACTCCCTCTGCCTTAATCAACATTCGTCCCATAGTAGCTGCTATACGAGAGTTCTTTGGTAGGTCTCAACTATCCCAATTCATGGATCAAACAAATCCATTAGCTGAACTAACTCACAAGCGCCGTCTTTCTGCCATGGGGCCTGGGGGGCTCTCGAGAAAACAGGCTGGTTTCGAGGTTCGTGATGTACATCACTCCCACTATGGTAGGATTTGTCCTATAGAGACACCTGAAGGTCCAAACATTGGCCTAATTGGCTCTTTGGCTACTTACGCCTCGGTTAATAAGTATGGTTTTATAGAAACTCCCTATCGCAGAGTCATCCGTGAAGTTCCTAACGCTATGGAAGAATTAATGGGGAGAACAATTCGAGAGGATGTGGTGGATAGCGAAGCTAAGCTTGTGGCTAAATCCGGAAGATTAATCACAAAGCAACTTGCGCAAAAGCTATCCTCTCTCCCTGGGCGAAATATCAAGGTAGTTCCTTTCATTTCTAGCCAAATCGTTCGTTTAACAGCTGATGAAGAGGGGCAGTATACTATTGCTCAAGCTAATGTTCCTGTTAATGGAAGAAATGAGTTCGCTAGTGAAAGGATTGAGGTTAAGAAGGGTGCCAAATATTTTAAAGAGCTGGTGGATAAGATAGACTTTATGGATGTTTCGCCAAAGCAGATATTTAGTGTAGCTACCTGTCTTATTCCGTTTCTTGAGCATGATGACGCTAATCGCGCTTTAATGGGCTCCAACATGCAACGTCAAGCAGTGCCATTATTACATCCCAAAGCTCCTTTGGTAGCCACAGGCATGGAGAGGGAGGTGGCTAAATATAGTGGGCAAGTGATATTTGCCCCTGATGATGGGGTGGTCACTTCAGTAACTAGCTCGCAAATTGTAATTGAGAATCGCAAAGGCGAAGAGCAGATATTCAAGCTGAGCAAGTTCGTGAGAACCAATCAAGGGACGTGCATTAATCAACGCCCCATTGTAAATAAGGGGGATAAAGTTAAGAAGGGTCAGATGCTGGTAGATAGCTCTTCAATAGACAATGGAGAGCTTGCCTTAGGACAGAATGTCGTCTGTGCCTTTATGATGTGGGAAGGATATAACTTCGAGGATGCCATTATTATCAGCAGAAGGCTCGTTAAGGATGATGTCTATACCTCTATTCATATTGAAAAGTATGAGATAGAAGCGCGCGACACTAAGCTTGGTCCTGAAGAAATCACCGGGGATATACCTAACGTGAGCGAGGAGAGCCTAAGCAACCTTGATGAAGCAGGCATTGTACGTATCGGGGCGGAAGTAAAGCCCAACGATATTCTGGTAGGGAAAATTACTCCTAAAGGTGAAGCTGAACCTTCAGCGGAAGAAAAATTGCTACGAGCCATTTTCGGTGAAAAAACGCGAGAGGTGAAGGACAGTTCTCTTAGAATACCACCTGGCGAGTGGGGGAGGGTGATTAATACCAAAGTCTTTTCTCGAGATAACCATGATGAATTACTTGCCGGGGTGAATAAACTTGTACAAGTGTGGGTTGCTCAACAACGCAAAATCTCAGTTGGAGACAAAATGTCGGGGAGACATGGCAATAAGGGAGTTGTTTCCATTATATTGCCTGAGGAAGATATGCCATTGTTGCCAGATGGTACACCTGTGGACATTGTTCTCAATCCGCTTGGTGTTCCATCTCGTATGAATATCGGGCAGGTCTTGGAGGCTCATTTGGGTTGGGCAGCTCATGTGCTAGGCTTTAGGGCTATTAACCCGATTTTTGATGGAGCCGATGCCACGGATATTGAGGATGCTTTAGCCAGGGTATGGATAGCCTGGAAGGCGGGAACTGTTAACTTTGACTTGGAGACTGGTAATGTGGCACTTGATCAGGCAAAGATCGAGGAATGGCTTTCCAACCATGGTTTTGATGCCGCAGAGATAATGGATGAGAAGTGTAAAGGCATGGCGCGAAAAGCCGCCCTCTGTTTGTGGCTTAAGGAGTTGGGCATAAATGCTAACGACGAGGATTTAGAGCAGGCTGTACAGAAGGTTTATAAAGAGCAGAGGCTCTATCCTCCCATTTTTGGCAAAATAGAACTTCGAGATGGGAGAACTGGCAAACCCTTTGACCAGCCGATAACCGTGGGCAATACCTACATGATGAAGTTAATTCACCTTGTTGGTGACAAGGTACATGCTCGCTCCACCGGTCCGTATTCGCTCATCACTCAGCAGCCCTTGGGGGGGAAAGCTCACTTTGGTGGTCAGCGCTTTGGCGAGATGGAAGTGTGGGCGTTGGAAGCTTATGGCGCAGCTCACACGCTTCAGGAAATGCTCACAATAAAGTCAGATGATGTAATGGGGCGGGCCAAAGCTTATGAGGCTCTGGTTAAAGGTGAAGATATTCAACAACTTGGTATTCCAGAATCGTCTAAGGTTTTGTTTATGGAGCTGCGTAGCTTAGGTTTTGCTGCTGAGATGCTTAGCGAAGGAGAGAAAAGATAAATACTGTTTAAGAATTCCAAACCTTTAAGATGCAGATATTAGAGTTTTAGGGAGGGAAATGTCTCAATTTGATGGTATTAATGCTATTCGAATAAGTCTTGCCTCACCGGAGCAAATCAAGAGTTGGTCTCATGGTGAGGTAACCAAAGCGGAGACAATAAATTACCGCACTTTGAAGCCAGAAAGAGATGGCCTCTTCTGTGAAAGAATTTTCGGGCCTGTCAAAGATTTTGAGTGCCATTGTGGTAAATATAAAAAGGCAAGGTATAAGGGTGTCACTTGTGATAAATGTGGGGTTGAGATAGCCCATTCTAGTGTACGTAGGGAACGTATGGGGCATATAGAATTGGCTGCACCAGTTACTCACATATGGTTTGTTAAATTGGTACCCAGTCGGATTGGGCTTCTCCTTGATAAGTCTCCGCGAGACTTGGATGGGGTTATCTATTTTGCGCGGTATATCATTACCACTGTTAATGAGGAGGCTAAGCAGGAGAAGGCCCGCCAACTTGAGGAAGAAGTAGCTCAAAAGATTGCCGAGCAAAAAGGTAAGGTGGATAGGGAAATCGAAGAGCTCAAAGCTAAAGCTGAATTTGAGGAAGAAGTTTTGGTGAGGAAGGTGAATGAATTACGTAATGGATTTGTGGAAAGGAAGGCAAAACTGGAGGAAGACTTGAAGGCAGGTAGGGAGGAAATAGGAAAGCTTCAGCCATCAAAGTTGCTTAATGAGGAAGAATATAGGGAGCTTAAGAATAAGTATGCTGATATTTTTGAAGCTGGCATGGGTGCTGAAGCTATTCTAGAAATATTGAGGAAGATGGATATGGAAAAGTTGCATCAAGAACTTCTTGAGCAAGTTCGTAGCACCTTAGGACAACACCACAAGAAGGTCAGCCAACGATTGCAATTGGTTGAAGCTCTTAAGCTCAGTGGGAATAAGCCTGAATGGATGGTTTTAACCGTACTTCCTGTATTACCTCCATCCCTTCGTCCTGTAGTTCAGCTAGATGGTGGTCGCTTCGTTATTAGCGATCTTAATGACCTCTATCGGCGTGTCATTAATCGTAATAATCGTCTCCGCCGCCTCATGAGATTAGGTGCACCACAAATAATTATCAGAAATGAGAAGCGGATGTTGCAAGAAGCTGTTGACGCTCTTATTGATAACGGGCGAAGGGGGCGTGTAGTTACCACTGGTAATAATCATATCTTGAAATCCCTTTCAGATATATTAAAGGGCAAACAAGGAAGGTTTCGCCAAAATCTTTTAGGTAAGCGTGTAGACTACAGTGGTCGCTCAGTTGTTGTTGTTGGCCCTAAACTTAAGCTTCACCAATGTGGCTTGCCACGCTATGTTGCCTTAGAGCTATTTAAGCCTTCCGTTATGCATAAACTTATAATAAGGGGTTATGCCAGTAACTTGAAGAGTGCTCGGCGCCATGTGGAAAAAACTAGTCCCGAGGTTTGGGATGCACTGGATGAGGTAGTTAAGGAACGTCCCGTATTGCTTAATCGTGCCCCTACGTTGCATCGCTTGAGTATTCAAGCTTTTGAGCCTGTGTTAATCGACGGGGATGCCTTTCAGCTTCACCCCTTAGTTTGTACTGCCTTCAATGCTGATTTTGATGGTGATCAGATGGCGGTTCACGTGCCATTGTCCCGGGCAGCGGTGAGAGAGGCTAGGGAATATATGCTTAGCACTTACAATATGCTGCTACCAAGTTGTGGTGAACCTGTGGTAACGCCTACCCTCGATATAGTTCTTGGTTGCTATTATCTTACTAGCGCCAAGCTTGGAGCCAAAGGCGAAGGAAAATTCTTCAGCAATTTTGATGAAGCTAAGTTGGCTTATGAACTTGGCTTACTAGAGCTTGGTGCTGAAATTATTGTGCGTGATTCTTCGCTTCGCTCAGCTGGGGAGAGGCTAAATACCACTGTGGGCAGGATTCTATTCAATGAAGCTTTGCCTCCGCAACTTCGTTTCTACAATAAAGTAGTAGATAAGGCTACCTTAAGATCATTGGTATCTGATTGTATTCGTTTGTTGGACAACGAAAGTGCTGCTGCTATCGTTGATAAGCTTAAGCAATTAGGGTTTGAGTATGCTACAAAGTCGGGGATTTCAATTGCCATGGATGATATTGAAGAGCCTCCAGCTAGGTCTAAGCTTCTTGGGGAGGCTGATGAGCAAATTCGCCTTATTGAGTCTCAATTTAACCGTGGTTTGATCACCGAGGATGAGAAGTATGAAAATACAGTTCGACTGTGGATGGAGACCACAGATAAAATTACTGAGGATATATCCCAGTCCCTAGATCCCCATGGTGGAATCTACATGATGGCTACATCGGGGGCAAAGGGGAATATCTCTCAAATAAGGCAAATGGCGGGGATGCGCGGGCTAATGACCGACCCTTCGGGAAGGATAATTGACTTTCCTATTAGGTCAAGCTTCCGCGATGGATTGTCAGCCATGGAATACTTCATTTCTACTCATGGAGCCCGCAAAGGATTAGCCGATACTGCTTTGAGGACATCAGATAGCGGTTATCTTACCAGGCGTCTTGTGGATGTGGCCCAGGATGCCGTCGTAACTGAAACAGATTGTGGTACTACCGAGGGCGTTTGGATATCGCGAGAATCTCTGGATAGCTCCCTGCCTCCGTTTGAGGAGCGAATTATGGGCTACTTAGCGGCGAGTAAGATCGTTGATTCACACACAGATGTGACTATTGCTGAACGCAATGAGGAAATCGATGAAGAGAAGACAAAACGAATCATCGAGGCGGGCATTACTCAAGTGTACGTGAGATCTCCTCTTGCTTGTCACTCTCGCTTTGGTCTTTGTCAATGCTGCTATGGGAGGGATCTGGGGCGGAAACAGTTGGTAAAGCTTGGTACTGCTGTAGGAATTATTGCTGCTCAGAGTATCGGTGAGCCAGGCACTCAGCTTACTCTACGCACTTTTCATACAGGAGGTGTAGTGGGTGCTGATATTACTACTGGATTACCTCGCGTAGAAGAGCTTTTTGAAGCTAGAATACCAAAGGGTAGCGCTGTCATTTGTGAGATTGGTGGCACTGCTGAGGTAAGCCATACCGATGGGGAGAATGTGATCAGGGTCGCTAGCTCTGAATTATATTTAGACGAATACTCGGTCCCATCAGGGGTGGAACTAGTTGTAAGTAATGGGCAGCCAGTTGATGTTGGCACCGTTCTATTTTCTCCCAGAGAGGAGACTGAGGAGCGTCTACCAGCAATAGCTGCACAACCTGTAGTGGCTAGGGTTGCTGGTCAAGTTATTATTGAGGATAACCATGTTTATGTTAAGTACGAGGAGAGGGAAGAGAGAGAATATCCCATCCCACGTGACGCGTATTTGCTTGTTAAATCAGGGGATAAGGTAAAAGCAGGTGAGAGACTTACTGGAGGTGCTATTGATCCTCACGATATCTTACATATTATGGGAAAAGAAGCTGTCCAGCAATATCTGATTGATGAGGTACAAAAGGTATATCGCGCCCAAGGGGTAGCTATACATGATAAGCACATTGGTACCATTGTTCGTCAGGTGTTAAGCAAGGTTAAGATTATTTCCTCTGGTGATACAGAGCTCTTGCCTGGCGAGTTAGTTGGTCGATTTGATTATGAAGATGTAAATGCTAGAGTGCTGGCTGAGGGAGGTGAGCCAGCAACAGCTCAAGCTGTTCTGCTGGGAATAACCAGAGCTAGCTTAAGTAAGGACAGCTGGTTAGCTTCTGCTTCTTTCCAAGAAACTGGCCGTGTTCTTGTTGATGCAGCAACCAGAGGTAAGGTGGATAAACTTCGTGGGCTTAAGGAAAATGTTATTCTCGGTAAGCTCATCCCTTCTCAGATCCTGAGCGAAGTGAAGGATCTTGACGAAGAGACTGAAGTCCCCTTATTGTCATTCTGACCCTGTGTGTGGAGACCTAGAGATTTTAAATGCTGAACAATATCAAATGCCAATATTAAGGTTTGAATTTAGATATTCGCGTCTGTTTGTGACTTAGAGTTTAGCATTTCTTCTCTAAGGGGCGACGGGAAACGCAAAGGAAAATGCGTGTTATTTCGGGGAAGCCGGTTCTGAACGATAGCGAAGAATCCCTTATTGACTCCAGTCTTCGTCCTAAACACCTTGGTGCATTTATAGGCCAAGAGAAGGTTAAGGACAATCTTAAAATAGCTATTGCGGCTGCCAAAAAAAGAGGCGAACCACTGGATCATATTATTCTTTACGGATCTCCTGGTTTGGGGAAGACTACCCTTGCTTATATTATTGCTGCTGAGATGGAGGTTAGCATTAAAGTTAGTTCAGGGCCGGCAATAGAACACCCTGGAGATTTGGCAGCCATTATTACTAATCTGCGTGAAGGGGATGTCCTTTTTATCGATGAGATCCACAGACTCAAGAGTACAGTAGAAGAAAAACTCTATCCTGCAATGGAGGACTTTGTTTTTGATATATTTTTGGGTAAAGGGCCAGCTGCTAGAAGTTTGAGGTTAAATTTACCCCGCTTTACCTTAATTGGGGCTACTACCCGCCTTGCTTTACTGAGCCCTCCGCTTCGAGACAGATTTGGAGCAACATACCATCTTGATTTCTACGACAAGCCTGCAATACAAACAATTCTGGAGAGGTCGTCAGCTATTCTCGGGGTCGTAGTGGAGAAAGAGGGGTTTGTCCAGATAGCGCAGCGTGCCAGGAGCACTCCTCGCGTGGCTAATCGCCTCCTAAAACGAGTACGAGATTATGCTCAAGTCGTGGCAAACGGTGTGGCTACAGGAGAAATAGCTCTGGAGGGGCTTTCAAAGCTGGAGATAGATTCTGTGGGTTTGGATAATGTAGATCATAGGGTGTTGCACACGATAATTGATAAATTTGATGGTGGCCCCGTAGGTCTAGATACCATTGCTGCTTCTATTAGCGAGGATGCTGACACTATTATGGATGTTTATGAACCATATCTTCTTCAGCTAGGCTTTCTGGAGCGCACGCCTCGTGGGAGAGTAGCTACTAGGCTTGCTTATGAGCATCTGGGCTTGCCCTATAAGAAGAACTCCTCCCCACAAGCAGGCTTGTGGGCTGACGATCACAGCCTATGACTTGAGCCGCAGCCAGACTGGGCTAACGATAGCGAATAAACAAAGAATTAGTATCAAGCAGGCCCAGAAACCAATGGCTCCTCCGCTGAGCCAAGCCACTGAAGTTAAAATTACAGTTGGTGGAATTAACAAGGCGGTGGCTTTACACCAGCGTTGCCTCACGCGAATGAATACTATGGTTGTTGCAGCCAGTACCAGAAAACTGGTAACTGCCCAAGGGACATTAGCTTGCACTTGCGCTAGCTGCACATCGCCTGCCAAGAATCCACCCTTGGAGTTCAGTGTTAATAGCCAACTGAATATCATAAGAAGTGGAGCAAGCATTAGAGATACGTAGAGCCGATCCCGATCTGCTGTTTGCTTCACAATATAAACGAATACAAATAAAGCTAGTGGGATATAGATAAATGCTGCTACCCAAGCCCAACTCTGGGGCAGGGAAATCAACAAAATGCCTGCTAGTATCACCGGCATCAAATAATATCCTAACCAAGGGAAGAGCCATATTGACTTGTTTTGATGCCAGCCATAAATCGCTATGCCCGCGGTCATTGCCAATGCGACTGACAAGCAGAGCATGTTTTGCCAATAATATGAAGCGATGAGCAAGGCGGCTAGTAGGTGAGGCGAGGCAGCGAGAAATGCCTCTTGCCAACTACCTTGAGCGTGCACCTCGTAAATCTGCTGGGCAATTAATTCAGGGGGGCCAAGAGCTTGAGTAGCAATTTCACCTGCCTCTTCTTCGCTAAGTCCGTTTTCCTTTAGTTCCCGACGTTTATCCTCAAGATGCGTGTAAAGTTCCTGGGCTACACTCCCTTTAATAGCCGAATCAATATTGAAACAGGCCTTGAAGCTATCTAGATAGCTGCTTAGATTGTTCGCCATTGTAGTACTAAGTTACTTCTGGTTGCACTATCAGTCTAACTGCTGTAGAAAAGTCGCGCCATGCATCTAGCTTTGTGGCTAGAACTTGTTGTCCTCTTTCAGTTATGTAATAATACCGCCTTTGTTGCCCGTTAGGCAGCATTTGCCACTTGCCTTTGATAAGTTTGCTTTTCTCCAAGCGGTGGAGAGCAGGATAAAGCGTTCCTTCCTTAAACTGGAAATACCCATTGCTCCTTTTCTCCAGTTCTTTGACGATTTGGTAACCGTATGTTGGTTGAGAATTGATTAGACAAAGTAGCAAAGAATCAGTATTACCTTTAAGTAACTCACGCCCATAGCTCATTGTCTAGCACCCCCGATTATGTTCTGAACCTGTTTTGACTATAACATAGGGTATTTACGCTGTCAATCAGGTGTGCTCGTTGGTTACCGTCAACTGTTGGTCGGTAAGAATCCCGGATAGCTAACATCAGCTATACCACTGTATCTCCATAAATTAATGTACGTAATACTTGGCCACGTGGGCGATCAGAGTGAGGACCATGCAAAGCCGGCAGTCCTGCGTTAAGCCAGTCACCATCATCTTTTTTGTCTGGATGTCGATCCCCTTCAAGCATTATCCTTTCTTTCACTGGAGTATACAGATTATCCATGCATTAAGCTCATCCATCTGCCTCAGACTTATCAATCTCGCCATTCTATCAGCGCCTTGCTTGGCCCAGCTCATACCTCGCTTCTTCATCCTGTCAGCTATTAGCTTATCCACATTACCCTCTATCGCTCCTAAGCCTCTGAGACCATCACCATAGTTGTCTTTCCCTGTGTCTCAGTTAATAACCTGTCTGCTTTATAAATTTCGCCACTGATGCAAGACTCATATATCTCAGCCACAAGAGGATCATTGGCTAATCCTCGGTGAAGCGCCCTTTTCAGGTGAAATCTGTCCAGCTCATAGAGACCACCAAATATATCCGCTCCTTTCTTTACCCAGAAGGCACCATCACCACCTACTATTACCTTATCTATTTGGGAAAGGTCATACTTCTTAGCCAAAATTAGGGAGAGACCCTCACAAAATCTGGCACCTCCCATAATGCCACTATAAGCTGTCTTGTCCTTAATACGGTAGCGGTGTTTACTCACCTTTTGCCATCCCTCATACGCGATGCCAGCTTTTACTTCAGCTCGTCTTGTATCTTCCCTCTGTAGGGCAATGCCTGCCCCATCAGCTTCAGCAAAGAGACAGGGGACTACCTTACCCTCAGTTTCCGGGATGGCACCAGCTTCAAAAACCTCTTCTATCTCCTTTTCTTCTGCTTCAAGGTAGGGATTGATAACTGTGCTCACAAGGCGGGGGATAGATGAGTTTTACTGCTAGCTCATCTATGCTTTTCATTGAGAGGCCTCCTTGATCTAAAGATTAACTTACTCGAAGCCATCCAGGATTCTGCGAGGTCTCTATTTTAATCTCAACCTCGACCGACCAAAATATTATGGTAACTCACGAGTACAGTTCCTTTGACTTTCCGGGGTGGCCTTCATATAATTCAATTCGGAATAAGCTTTCGGAAGTGCTACAAAAGAGGAACCGGGCGCCAATGTCATCAACTACTTTTGGCCTTATGTTTAAGCAATTGATATGTGCCCGTCGGCGAGTTAATTTTGAGAGGGAGGAGCGCAGATGATAACCGCCGGCTTGGACATAGGGGCTGAAACTGTAAAAGTAGTCATCCTCAGGGGCAGACAGGTCCTGTCACATAGCGTGGTGCTGACAGGCATCGATACGAAGCAGTCAACCGAGCAGGCGCTAGCAGAGGCCTTACAGAAAGCTGGAATAGCGAGCGATGACATAAAGCAGGTCACGGCCACTGGGTCCGGTAGAAAACATGCTCCTTTTGCCCATGACCAAGTTACCGAGATAATAGCTGATGCCAAAGGGACAATCTGGCTCTTCCCCACGGTGCGAACGGTGATTGACGTAGGCGCTGAGGAAAGTCGAGGAATAAAATGCGATGTTGAAGGAATGGTCCTAGACTTTGCCAGGAATGAGAAGTGCGCTGCTGGTGCTGGCGCCTTTGTTGAGGCTATGGCTAAAGCTCTGGAGCTAAAGGTGGAGGAGATGGGTGAGCTATCGCTTCTTTCGCAGAAAGAGATCCCGATGAATGCCACCTGCGTTGTTTTCGCCGAGTCGGAGGTGGTATCCCTTATCCATACTGGGGTAGACAAAGTGGATATTGCTCGGGCGGTCCATGATGCCATAGCCACCAGAATCACCTCCATGGTACGCAGGATCGGGATAGAAAATGATGTGGCTTTCACCGGTGGGGTTGCCAAGAATGTTGGGATTGTTGCTCTAGTAGGGAAGCATATGGGCATTGAGTCCTTGATTCCAGAGAATCCACAAATCGTAGGAGCTCTTGGGGCAGCCCTCATAGCCAGAGAGAGGGGATAAAATGGCCATAGTGTATGCTGGATGGAAAGAGTACTCCTGGAAAGCATCAGATAAGGACTGGACCACGGCAAAAACGATCACCGCTGGGGTAGATGTAGGCTCGGTTAGCTCTCAGGCGCTGGTTCTCACTGACAACGATATCTTTTGCTATAGCAACGTTCATACAGGCTCAAGTAGCCCTGATAGCGCCCATAAAGCGATGAATATGGCGCTAGAGGGAACGGGTATAAAGGTGGAAGACATCCAGTTCACTGTGGGAACAGGTTATGGACGGGTGAATGTCCCCTTCGCCAATAAAACCATAACCGAGATTTCATGCCACGCCAGGGGGGCGCATTGGTTGTTCCCCTCGGTCAGAACCATCCTTGATATGGGTGGCCAGGACTGCAAGGCAATCCGTTGCGATGAGAAAGGCAGGCTAACGCAGTTTCTAATGAATGACAAATGTGCTGCCGGCTCTGGCAGGTCTATGGAGATTCTGGGTGAGCTATTATCTGTGCCGGTAGAGGATATTGGGCCGAGGTCGCTGGATATTAAGAAGGAGCCGCCCACGGTGAGCAGTACCTGTGTGGTCTTTGCCAAATCCGAGGCTTTGAGCTTGCTGCGGGGTGGGGTACCACTGAATGAAGTTATCGCTGCCTACTGTGACGCTCTAGCCCACAGGGTATACACTTTGGTCAGCCGCATCGGGATGGAAGAGGACTTCGTGATCTCGGGAGGGATCGCCAAGAACCTGGGTGTGGTCCGAAGACTAGAAAAGCTCTTTGGTGTCAAAGCCCACATAAGCTTCGAGCCCCAGATCATCGGCGCTTTGGGAGCTGCTCTCTTCGCCAGGGAGCTTCTGGAGAAATCAGCCAGGACCTAACTACGTGTTTGCTAACCTGAATATCAAGGTGTTAGCATAACGAGGTGCTGGTTATTGTCACGGGGCCAAAACACTAGGATCAATGCCACAGTATGCAAGAATCGTCAATAGACCAGTATCGATATTTCCTGAAGGATAGTGTGCGAAAGACGATCGATTTCTCAAGAACCGATCAGAGTCTAGGAGTTCCCCCTCCTCCTATTGAGAAACCGTATTTCCCTAATGCAGAGCGAATTAATCTGATTTCACCAGATGAGTTTCAAAGATTGCCCAGCGTAGATCTATTATTCGCCATGAGGCATCGGCAAAGCCGCCGGCGATTCACCGAGGCCCCACTGACACTCGACGAATTATCATTTCTCCTATGGACAACTCAAGGTATACAACAGCAATTGGATTCTGGTCATGCTCTCAGAACTGTCCCATCTGCCGGAGCCCGACATGCGCTTGAAACCTATCTATGTGTTCTCAATGTGAAAGACTTGGCTATAGGCTTCTACAGATATCTACCACTCGAACACCAGCTTCTAGTCGAATACAGGGACGAAACAGCAGCACAGAAGATCGTGGGGGCAGCTTTCAAACAAAATTGGATGGCAAGTGCCGCCACAATCTTCATTTGGTCAGCAATTCCTTACAGAATGGAATGGCGCTACGGTTTGGCAGCTCACAAGGTCATTCTTTTGGATGCAGGACACGCATGTCAGAATCTATACCTGGCCTGTGAAGCGATACATGCTGGAACCTGTGCAGTTGCTGCTTATGATCAGGAATTGGTGGATCAACTCCTGAAAATCGACGGAAAAGATGAATTTGTCATATACATGGCGGCTGTGGGAAAGGTGAACTAAACGAACAAAGCTAGTTCTGAAGACCAAAAAGTGCAGGTGGTTGGTCATCGGTGGAAGCATCTGATCATCTTTCTCAATCCAAATTGGCCTATGGGACCACCTGGAATGAGGCCGGAAGCTCCGTCATAGGCACCCTTGTCACGTAGCCGCTGCGTACTTCCAACGAATAGGGAATAGCTATAATGTTAGTTTGCTAACTTTAGCTACGAAATTTGAGCATTTAAGTGCACAGTAAGTGCCAGAATGGAAAACTTCTCACCTAACAGACTCCCGATT
>JAIWBQ010000012.1:0-3580 GCA_048633745.1 bacterium | reverse complement strand
TATGCTTTGGCGGTAAATCAATGACTCTATCCCAAAGGGTTGTCTTAGCCATACTTAAAGCTTTATTCAGGATTTTTTTCTCATGGAAAGTTAAGGGAGGGGAGAATATACCCCTGACTGGCCCACTCATTGTAATAGCTAACCATGTTCACCGTGTTGATCCATTTGCTCTATTATTTGGCTTTCCGCGGTGGATTAATTTCATGGCAAAAGAGGAACTTTTCCGCTCTCCTTTTTTGAGACCTATTCTCCGCTGGGCTCGGGTTTTCTCCATACACCGTCAAGGGAAAATTGGAGAGAAGCAGAAAGTGCTTAAGAGCGCCAGAGATATATTGGATAGAGGATTAATTCTAGGAATGTTCCCAGAGGGCAGCAGAAGTCACGATGGCCAACTCAGGAAGAGCAAAGCAGGCTCCGCATTTATAGCCTCAAAAACAAATGTCTCCCTTCTGCCTGTCGGCATCGTCGGCACGGATAAGATCAAAGGCATAAGCTGGCCTTGGAAACGTCCTAGCGTAGTTATCAACATTGGCGAGCCCTTTAAGCTTCCTCCAGCAGACGGCAAGCTAAGCAAGTCGCAGATGAAATTATTGACTGATTCAATGATGGGTAAAATCGCTGCTCTTCTACCACCCGAATATCAAGGAGCCTATAAAGAACATGAAGATTGAGAAGGCTCGAGAGCTGGGCCTGTGCTTTGGCGTAAGACGAGCCATAAAGCTGTTAAAGGGAGCAGCTAACAAATATGGAAGGATAGAAACCCTGGGACCAATAGCACACAATCACCAACTAGTAGAAGAATTGGCTAAAATAGGAGTAAAACCAGTAAACCATCTCGACCAAGTTCAAGACGAAATCTTGGCCATCACTACTCACGGCACAAGTCCCATGCTGCTATCTGAGATCAAAGCCCGCCACATTCGTGTCATTGATACCACCTGTCCTATAGTTCGCAAGGCCCAAAATGCTACTAAAGAATTAGCTGAGCTGGGTTTCGATGTTATCATCTTTGGGGAGGCAGAGCACTCCGAAGTAAAAGGGCTGTTGGGTTGGGCAGGAGGCGGGGGTATAGCTGCCCTCGATGTTAAACAAATAGATGTGCCGGGAAAACTACCACATCGCCTGGGTATTATCTCCCAGACAACCCAAACCCGATTTGCCTTTATCGAATTCGCCAGACAGCTTATAGGTATGTTTGGTTCTAAAACTAAAGAAATGCGCATCGTTAATACTTTGTGCCAAGTAACGCAAAGACACCAAGAAGCTGCTATGAGATTGGCAAAGAAAAGCCAGCTTATGATAGTGATAGGTGGATATAATAGCGCCAACACCAAGCGCCTTGTTGAAGCCTGTTCCCCTATTGTGGAAACTTACTTAATAGAAACAGCAGATGAGGTGAATGATTCTTGGCTTGCGGGTAAACATCGCATTGGCATCACTGCTGGAGCATCCACCCCGGATGAAGCTATAGAAGAACTAGTAGCTAAGCTGAAGTCCTTATAATTCTTAGCCAAGCTTACCATTTAGTCTCCTGCCGCCAATAAGGTGGAGATGGAGGTGAGGCACCAATTGTCCTCCCTCAGGGCCACAATTTATTACTAAGCGATAACCACTCTTGGCTATCCCCTCTTTCTCGGCCAGATTTTTCGCTAAAACTACAAGTCGCCCTACAAGCCCTTGTTGTTCCTCAGCAAGTTGGGCCAAAGACGTAATATGAGTTTTGGGCACAATAAGCACGTGTTTAGGTGCTTGAGGCTCGATATCTCGAAAGGCAAGGAAATCTTCATCCTGATAAACTATGTCACTAGGTAACTCGCCAGCAATAATACGGCAAAAAAGACATTCCTCTGCCATAATCTAACTCCCTTAACTTATCACACCTTCCTCCCGCAAATTCTCAATCTCTTTCTGGTCATATCCTAATCCTTGTAATACTTCATCAGTGTGCTCACCAAGGAGTGGAGATAAACTTCTTATCTTACCTGGAGTGTCTGAGAGCTTAGGAGCTATACCAACCTGCTTGATTTTACCCAAGGTAGGATGTTCCACTTCTATCACCATCTGTCGATGAAGCACTTGCGGATCGGTAAAAACCTCGTCCAACGCATAAACCTTGCCTGCAGGGATATCATTTTGAGTTAACAACTCAAACCACTCATTTCTTGTCTTAGTTAAAAAGGCTTGTTTCAAGAAAGAGTGGATCTCATCCCATCTCTTATCTTCTGGCTTATGAACCATGTGCTCTGACGCAAAGTGATAAGGGATGTAGTCTTCCTTTTCTAAGAGTCGGCATAGGTTCTCCCAAAAATGCGGCTCGACGCAGCCAATGGTAATATATTTACCATCCTTGGTTTCATATACTCCATAATAGGGATAAGCACCATGAAGCCATGATTCTCCTTTCTTCAGCATTGACCCATCAAAAAAATAGTCGCAAGTGAACCAAGTCATAAGCGATATGGCCCCATCCATATAAGCTATATCTATATATTGTCCTTTGCCTGTCTTATTTCTAGCTACCAAAGCGACCGAAATACCTATAGCTCCATATAAAGCTGCACCAGCAAAGTCTGCCACTAGATTCAAAGGGATGACCGGAGGACCTTCGCTGGGACCGATTACGCCCAAGACACCAGCCATAGATATATAGTTAATATCATGCCCGGGAAGAGCATGATAAGGCCCATCTTGACCATAGCCACTAAGCGAACAGTAAATGATCTCAGGATTTAGCTTATTTATAGTGTCATAATCTATCCCTAAGCGTTTGGCTACACCGGGTCTGAAACCCTCAACAATAACGTCTGCTTGCCGGGCGAGGCGGTAAAATATTTGTCGCCCTGCTTCTGCCTTCAGGTTAACCGCTATGCTCTTCTTATTGCGATTAGGAGCAAAGTAAGCTGCTTTTCTTCTATTTTCCTCCCCGCCAGGCGATCTCGCTGACCCGACAAATTCACTTATTCCAGGCGCCTCAACCTTGAGCACTTCAGCTCCCAAATCTCCCAGGAGCATAGTGCAAAATGTACCTGGAATCACCCTTGACAGATCTAAAATTTTGACGCCCTCCAAAGCTAACATCTTTCCCTCCTGAGCCGATAGTCTTGCCTCGCTACATTTGCATATTGGCGTGTTTTTTCCAAGGTCTTTCTTCCCTTTTACTTTTGAAGACATTTAACGCAGCAATCAGCTTCACTCTAGTCTCGCTTGGTTCAATAACATCATCAATATAACCCCTCTCAGCCGCAATATAGGGATTAATATATGTCTGGGCATACTCTTCTATCCTTGCCTTTCTCAGCTCTTCAGGATTTTCAGCTTTAGCGATTTCCTTAGCAAAAATGACGCTGGTTGCTGTCTCAGGACCTACCAGCGCTATCTCAGCTATAGGCCAAGCATACATAACATCGCCTCCTATCGGCTTATTACACATACAAAGCTGAGCTCCGGCATAGGATTTGTGTACCACTAAAGTTATCTTGGGAACTGTGGCTTCAGTATAAGCATAGAGCATCTTTGAGCCGTGCCTTATTATGCCTTTATGTTCCTCGTCCTTGCCAATCATAACTGCCGGGGCATCCTG
>JAIWBQ010000011.1:0-5399 GCA_048633745.1 bacterium | reverse complement strand
CCAAACTCTTGCTTTGGCGCACAACGGTAACATTATCAATGCCAAACCATTCCGTGATGAACTTCAAGAGCGAGGCTATAGCTTCTACACATCTACTGATTCCGAAGTTATCGCCAATCTAATTCTATCCTCGCCGGGAAAGGATTATGAAGGAAAAATAAGATATGCTATGCATCGCCTTCAGGGAGCTTACTCACTAACAATCTTGACTCAAGATAAACTTATTGGGGTTCGTGATCCCATGGGTGTTCGCCCCCTTTGTCTCGGAGCTATCGACAGTGGCTGGGTGATTGCTTCAGAAAGCTGTGCCCTAGACCATATAGGTGCCCAATTTCTCAGGGAAATCGAGCCTGGGGAAATTGTAATCGTGGATGATAATGGAGTCAAAAGTTTCAAGGAAAAAAGCGAGAAAAAAGCTTTATGCATTTTCGAATATATTTATTTCGCTCGCCCTGATAGCGTCATACAAGGCAAGCTACTTTACCAGGCAAGGGAAGCCATGGGTGCGATATTAGCCCAAGAATATCCTGTTGACGCTGATTTGGTTATAGGGGTTCCCGATTCAGCCACCGCTGCAGCTATTGGCTATTCTCATGCCTCAGGTATCCCATATGGTGAAGGCTTACTCAAAAATCGCTACGTAGGGCGCACCTTTATTGAGCCTGACCAAAGAACAAGAGAGCTTGGCGTTCAATTGAAATTCAATCCCCTCTCCCAGATAATTGCTGGGAAAAGGTTAGTAGTTGTTGATGATAGCATTGTTCGTGGCACCACTACTCCCCGTGTAGTCAGCCTGCTCAGGAAGGCTGGTGCTGCAGAGGTTCATTTGCGCATCTGTGCTCCGCCCATCAGTTATCCCTGTTTCTTCGGTGTAGACATGGCAGCTAGATGGGAGCTCATCGCTGCCCGGAAGACCATCCCACAAATCAGGGATTATCTTGATGCTGATTCACTGGGTTATCTCAGCCTTGATGGCTTGGTCCAAGCTGTGGATCTACCCAAGCAAATCCTGTGCCTTGCTTGTCTCACCGGAGAATACCCTATTCCAGTGCAAATAGAGATGGACAAGCTAGCTTTAGAAGCATCTCGCGAAGAAGAGTTTAGTGGAATCAGCTACTGAGGAAGCCTATACCCTTGCCGGCGTTAATATTCATCTGGCTGATAAACTCAAGGAATTCATTGCCAGAGAAACCCACGCTACCTCCCGCCCCGAAGTCCTTGGCTCAGGATTCTTCGGCAGCATGTTCCAGCTCAAAGCGTATGATGAGCCAGTTTTAGTCTCCAGCACTGATGGGGTAGGCACCAAAGTTAAAATAGCATCGCTCTTGGGTAAAAACGATACTGTAGGCAAGGACATCGTCAACCACTGCGTTAACGATATCCTTTGTTGTGGTGCCGAACCACTTTTCTTCCTCGACTATATTGCTATGAGCAAACTCGTGCCCCAACAAATAGAAGCTATCATTACAGGCATCGCTCAGGCTTGTAAGGAACTTGGTTGCTCCCTCATTGGCGGTGAAACTGCTGAAATGCCAGGTATCTATTCCCAGGAAAGCTATGACCTGGTCGGCTTTATTGTCGGAGTAGTGGAAAAGAGAGACATCATTGATGGCAGTGGCATAACCCAGGGCGATGTAATTATTGGCCTGCCATCCTCTGGTTTACATACTAATGGTTACTCCTTAGTGCGAAGAGTTTTTGGGATAGATGATAACCCTTCTTGTTTACATGATTCCTATCCCGAGCTAGGGAAAACTTTGGGTGAGGAATTGCTCCAGGTTCACCACTGCTATTATCCCCCCCTTAAGCCAGTCCTGCCATTAATTAAAGGCTTAGCTCATATCACTGGTGGCGGCTTTATGGGGAATATACCTCGCATCCTGCCTCAAAGCCTTGCTGGCCATGTTCGCAAGGGTTCATGGGATATACTGCCTATCTTCAAGCTTATCCGCGAAAAAGGCGATATAGAAGAGGCAGAGATGTACCGAGTGTTCAATATGGGGATAGGCATGACTATTGTTTGTTTGCCACAGCAGGCAAATAAGCTCACTGCTGCTTTGCCTCAAGCTAGTGTTATCGGTGAGATAATCCAGGCAAAGGGCAAGGAAAGGATGATAATAAATTGAAGGAGGTCTTATGCGAGCCATTATTAGTGTTTCAAATAAATCAGGGGTAGCCGATTTTGCACGAGGCTTACAGGAGCTCGACATTGAAATATTCAGCACCGGCGGAACCAAGAAATCATTAGAGGCTGCTGGAACAAAAGTCCACAGCATTTCAGAACTCACTGGCTTCCCCGAAATTCTTGACGGCAGAGTGAAGACTCTGCACCCTGCAGTGCACGGTGGCATCCTGGCAAAGCGTGATTTGCCTCAACACCTGGCTGAGCTAGCCAAAAATCACATTGAGCCCATCGACATGGTTGTGATTAACCTCTACCCCTTTGTTGAGACAGTAACCCAAGGCGATGTTTCTTTAGATGAAGCAATAGAGAACATCGATATCGGCGGCCCGACTATGATTCGCTCGGCAGCTAAAAATTTCCCTTCCGTCCTGGTGATAGTTAACCCTGAGGACTACGACCCGATCTTGTCCAAGCTGCGCCAGGGTAATATAGATTTAGCAGAAAGGAAGAGATTAGCTCAAAAAGCTTTCCAGCATGTGGCTACTTATGATACTGCTATCGCTCAGTATCTTAGCGAAGAAAGCTTCCCCGAAGAAATGACCTTGGCTTTGAAGAAAGGCGCTAGCCTTCGCTACGGAGAAAATCCTCACCAGCAAGCTGCCTTTTACATTGAGCAAAATGTAAAGCACCCGCAAACCAGCTTGGCTTCGCTCAAACAACTTGGTGGCCCTGAGATTTCCTTCAATAATCTGCTTGACTTAGACGCCGCTTTAAACGTGCTGAGCGACTTCACTGCTCCCACCATTGCCATAATGAAGCACAATAATTCCTGCGGACTTGCCAGCCATGATAGCTTGGTCGAAGCCTATCTAAGAGCTTTGACAGGGGATCCTGTAGCCGCTTTTGGCGGCGTAGTGGCTAGTAACCAAACCATAGATTTAGCTACTGCCAAGGAAATAGATAAAAGTCATTATGATGCTATTGTTGCCCCAGAATACGAAAAAGAGGCTCTGGAGTTATTGAGACGCAAAGAAAGTCTGCGCCTCATTGAGATACCAATCACTGATAGCTATCAGCTGACAGCTATCAGTGATTTCCGCCATGTTAATGGGGGCTTCTTAGTACAAACATCGGACTTCTTTACTGAATCTGAGCTCCAGCCCCGCACAGTCACCAATCGCCAACCTACACAAGCAGAGCTAGAAGACCTGCTATTCGCCTGGAAAGCAGCAAAAAACGTAAAGTCCAACGCCATAGTCATCGCTAAGGACAAAACGTTGTTAGGTATGGGAGCAGGACAGCCAAGCCGGGTAGTAAGCGTCGAGCTAGCTCTAAAAAGAGCTGGCGATCGCGCCAAAGGCAGTGTCCTTGCCTCTGATGCCTTCTTCCCATTTGCCGATGGCCCCGAATTAGCAATTAAAGGCGGAGTCACCGCCATTATCCAGCCTGGCGGCTCTGTGAAGGACCAGGAGGCAATTGATATGGCCAACAGGTATAATGTAGCCATGGTGTTTACTGGTATCCGGCATTTTAGGCACTGAGCTCAACTGGAGAGGTAATTGTGAGGAGTATCATTTCGTCATTGCGAGGCACAAAGTGCCGAAGCAATCCCTAGACAGGGCGAGATTGCTTCGCTCCGCTCGCAATGACAAGGAGAGTGAAAAATGCTAATGATAAGTAGAGAGGCTATTGAAGGCATTATTGCCATCAAACAAAAACTAGCTGACTCCGGAAACAAAGCAGAGTGCATTGCCGATATAGAAAAGACGATAGAAATGAAAGAATGTCACTTATGGCGAGCTGATGCTGGCTCTTGCTGTGCCAATCTTGGCGATGTCTCGTCCCAGTTCGAGGCTGAAATTGAAATTCTACAGGGTGCTCTGGATGCCTTGAAGGAGGACGATAATAGCAAGGCAGCCGTCCTGCTAGGAGATTACCTTACCTTTCTAGAGAAAAGCTATGAGCCTGAGCCTCCTAGCCATCGGTGACCTAAGCATTTCTATATCGTTCCGCGTCGCCCTTTAGCTCTATCGGCACGTGGAAAAAGAATTCAAGAAGTCTTATAATCAGTCATTAAGGCTATGGCTAGAGCAGTACTTGTAATAGACATGTTGCGTGGGTTTCTCGAGGAGGGTTATCCACTTTACTGCGGCGTCGAATCCCGGAGTATCATCCCCAATGTCCAGAAATTACTGGAGCGAGAGTTACAGCAGAACTCGAAACTCTTCTATCTATGTGATCACCATGCACCCGATGACCCAGAATTCAGAATGTTTCCGCCCCATTGCATTGAAGGCACCGTTGAAACTGAAGTTATACCCGAGCTTTTACCATATCCTGGTGAGATAATACCAACAAGGACTTTTAGCAGTTTCTATAATACCCCTTTAGAGGAAAAACTGGAGGCAATCAAGCCCGAAACCATAGTCGTCTGCGGCGTATGCACCGATATTTGTGTGCTGCATGCAGTAATTGATGCCAGAGACAGAGGCTACGAAGTTGAAATCCCTGTCAATTGTGTTGCCTCCTTCGACAAGAGGGCTCATTTCTTCGCTCTGGATTATATGGAAAAGGTGCTTGGAGCCAAGCTCATCAAACCAACTATCGAAGTGCCTCAGCCCCGCTTCGAAATCCCTGATTCTTGGTTGGCTGGAGAAACCGCTGATATCTATTTCCCCCGCACTGTGGAAATACTTAAGAAAGAGGGAATCAACCCCGTAGCTACCATGGAGGTATTCCCGCGACGAGCTGGCATACTCTGTGGCATAGAAGAGGTTAAAGCTCTGCTGGAAAAAGTGCTGCCTGAGGATGACAGAGAGGTCTGGGCACTATCTGAAGGTGAGCCTTTCGATAGAAAAGAGGTAGTGCTACGCATAAAAGCTCCTTACCAGAGCTACGGAGCTTATGAAACAAGCTACTTAGGTATGCTCTCCCATTGTAGTGGCTGGGCCACTGCTGCTCGAGAATGCAGTGATGCTGCTCAAGGCATTCCCATTATCAGCTTCGGCGCTCGCCATGTCCATCCCTCAGTGGTTGGCATTATGGAATACTCCGCTATAGTCGGAGGCTGTATCGGCTGCGCCAGTACTGCTGGAGCAAAACTTGCTGGTATCCAACCCACGGGCACTATACCTCACGCACTCATCATTATCATGGGCAGCACTGCTCAAGCTACTGTTACTTTTGATAAGAGCATGCCTCCTGAAGTACCCCGTATTGCCCTGGTGGATACTTTTGAGGATGAGGTCAGAGAAAGTGTAACTGTCGCCAAAGC
>JAIWBQ010000010.1:0-9291 GCA_048633745.1 bacterium | reverse complement strand
CGGAGGCAGCGACGACATAAAATGCAAAAACTGGGATTACGAACGAAGAAGGGATTGTCTTCTAGAAGGGTCAAAGACCTGGAAACATGAACAGGTATTTCTTCTAAACCAACATACTTGATAACTTCCTGAAGTTCACAATCTTTTTTATCAAGGCAGCCATCAACGGGTTGTCTAGCTAAAATGGCAAGCAGATTTTTTCGCCGTAGCTCTTGCACCCTCGGTATCTCCCTCTCGACTACCATCCCTTCAGAGACAGGAGTAATACAGGAAAGGACTATATCACCGTTTGCCTCTACTACGCAGAGCTGACAAGCTTCGTCAGGCATTACTTGGGCTAGCGGTTCTAGGCCAGGATAGTAGCAAAGACCTGGAATGTAAATTCCTGCGCTTCTGGCAACTTCTAATATCGTCTGCCCCCGCTTGGCTGTTATATCCCTACCATCGATAGTTAATGTAATTACGCCTTCTTCAGCCATCGTATACTCCTCCTTGGCGAACACTCAACTCCATTATGCCACTTAACCTTGAATGAAGGGAAGAGGGAGGCTGCTTCTGACCCATCAAAGAGAGGAAATGTTTTTGACTAGCTTCCTGGCAATTATTCCACAAATGTCTCTTATATCTTCAGTGGGTAGATAATCAGAAATATTGCTATCAAACATTATACTCCCTCTAGAAGGAAACTCATCATCACCTTGCCACAAGGCTATAGTTATAGGCACTCTGGGGAAAGCGTTGATAATCACAGATACATCGCCATAACCTCCTTTATGGCCTCCCAGCATTGCTGCAGCATTTATTAGCTGCTCAGGTTCCTCACCAAAGTGATCCAAACATGGTTCTAACGCTATCTGGGAAAACACTGGAAAATAACTGGCACATCCTGGCAACTGCTTGAAGGTGATTAGCTTATTACTGGCTGAAGTACCCTTTGCTGAAGTTAAATAGTGAAGTATCAGGATCTTATCCTTTAGTGGAACTTCCTTCTCACTATCCTTTAACAAAATTTCGATATCAGGAAAGGTGACAAGATATAATTGATTCAAATAATCAATGGCTATCTTGCTGAAATCCACATATTGCGCACCAGTCTTGCTGCATAGCTCTTCTATATCCATACCTGCCAGTTGTTCGCAAGCGAGTTCATAAGCAAGCTTATAACCCTGTTCTCGGATATTACTAGGTGATGAATGCTGAGTTTCCATTTATAGTGTAATACTGCGAGGATGACCCATTTTAGAATAGTCCTTCAATGGCTGAGGAGCATAAAGCTCGTCCAATCGCCCCATTTTCTCTAACCTGTGATAAATCTGAACCCAGGCGCAATCTCGCGTGGGGTCAACTTCGCATTTTCCATCGCGGTAGCCCCCACAAGGACCGTTAACTAATCCTTTAGAGCATCTTGTGATGGGACAAATTCCGCCAGTCTGATCAAGGATGCAATTCCCACAGCCAACGCAGCGTTCAGCCCATATGCCCTCTTCTATAGGCATTCCCATAAATAGGGTATCGAGCCCTGGGAGAACAGCTACATCAGGGAATCGCTCGCTAACAGCTTGAACCCCAACACCACAAGCTAATGACAGAATCGCATCGGCATTTTTAATCTTCTCTTCGATTTCGTCCAGGAATTCCCATTCACATTGGCGTTCGACTGTGTGTTCCCCAAATACTCGATTCTTGCCAGATATCTTGTCTGCCATGCGCAAAGAAGCTGCAAGAACTCCAACCTCCTTATCCCCACCAGCCATGCAAATAGCAACACAAGTGCCGCAGCCCAAGACCAAAATGTTTTGGTAACCTTCAATCATCTGCCTTACCTCTTCCAGCGGTTTCTGCTTCGCTACGATCATGTTAAGCTCCTTTTACTTTTATTGGGCTCGACCCAAATTTCCTTATCTTCTCAGTCATTTCCCTTGCAACCTCAGCAAAGCGGATACCCTCTGAAGAGGACATGAAGAACATCTCAAGCCGTTCATTTCCCAAGCCAATCTCATCGAGGATCGCCTTGGCACGGTCAACTCTCTTTTTGGCTCGAATATTCCCTTCAACAAAGTGGCAGCCCCCTTCAAGACAGCCAGCAACTAATACACCATCAGCCCCTAGCTCAAAGGCTTTCAGAATATGTAGAACATCAATCGTGCCTGAACAAGGCAGCTTAATAAGCTTAATATTAGTCGGATATTGCAATCTCATAATCCCGGCAAGGTCAGCGGCAGCATAAGCGCAGTAATGGCAACAGAAGGCAACGATTACTGGTTCGAATTGATTTTCGGATATCATCTCCCTAATGCTCTCATTAACCAACCGCTGTTAGCAAAGCTTCGAGTTTTGCTTCTACCTGCTCCTCCTTATAATGCAACAGATGTATGGCCTTTCTAGGACACTCCGCGGCACAAACACCACAGCCTCGACACTGTGCTACCTCAATTTCCGCAAGCCCTTCCTTATTGATGTAAGGCGCCCCATAGGGACAGACACGCACACAAGTAAGACAAGCTATACACTTTTCCCTATCAACCTGACAAATAGCTCCGCCCACTTCAAGCTGGTTCTTAGCTAAAATAGTGGTGGCTCGCCCGACTGCCGCTTGTGCCTGAGCTATAGCTTCATCAATAAATTTAGGGGAATGAGCTGTGCCACACATGAATATTCCCTCTGAAGCAAAATCAACTGGAGCTAACTTTACATGTGCCTCGTGGAAGAAGCCTTCTTTAGTGAGAGGCACTTTCAATATACGACTTAGCTCTTCGTTGGTTTCAGAAGGAATCATGGGCGTAGCTAATACTAGCAAATCTGAAGACAAAATAAGTTCCTCACCTAAAATGGGCTCAAGGATATCAATCTCAACTTTACCATTAGTGGAGCGAACTTCAGGCGGTTTTTCATCAGTATAGCGGATGAATATTACGCCCTCCTTTCTTGCCTTGGTGTAAAGTTCCTCTTTAAACCCATAAGTTCGGATATCCTTATAAAGTATGTAAATATTCGCCTCTGGATTTATCTCTTTGATCTTGAGGGCATTCTTAATAGCCACGGTGCAACAGATCCGGCTGCAATAGTTGTAATTCTCCCCCGAAGGCCTGACGCATAGGATCATGGCTATGTCCTTGGCTTTCGTTACTTCTTGCGGGGAATTGGCGAGTTTTTCTTCGAGGTCACTTAAGGTAAGCACTTTCTCGCTCTGCCCCAAGAAGAACTCAGTCCCCCGATACTCCTTGGCCCCTGTAGCCACAATGGTCACTCCGTGCTCGACCAACCGCTGCTTTTGTCCATGCTCAGTAGCCAAGGTCGTCTTGAAGTTACCAACAAATCCTTCCGTCTTAACCACAACCGTATCTGTGAGAATTTCGATTAGCGGATTTGTCTTGACCTGCTCTATTAGGGATTGTAGAAAACCCTGCGGGTTTTCCCCATTAAGAGGGAAATAAACCTTCCTCACCCAACCTCCCAATTCCTCTTCTCGCTCCACAAGACATGTCTTGAAACCTTGCTCAGCGAGCTTAATTGCTGCAGTCATCCCTCCTATTCCCCCACCGATGACCAATGCATCATGGCTGAGACCTAAGGTCACCTTATGCAATGGCTCAAGCAAGGTGGCACGAGCTATCGCCATGCGAACTAGATCCTTAGCCTTTTGGGTGGCCTTTTCAGGCTCATGCATATGAACCCAGCTACATTGATCACGGATATTAGCCATCTCAAAGAGAAAGCGATTAAGCCCTGCTTCCCTTATAGTCTCCTGGAACAAAGGCTCATGAGTTCTTGGGGTGCAGGAGGCAACCACCACCCGATTAAGGTTATGTTCCTTTATCATTGCCTTTATTCGCTCCTGAGTATCCTGGGAACAGGTATAGAGATTATCCTCTGCGTAAACGACACCAGGGAGGGTTCTGGCATATTCAACCACTTGAGGGACATCTACATATCCACCGATATTTGTTCCACAGTAGCAGGTAAAGATACCAATTCTTGGCTCCTGGCCGGTGACATCGATTTCCGGAGGGAGCTCCCTCTCCATCACCAGGCTGCCTCTCGCAGGGGAGAGCATACTTCCAGCACAACTCGCAGCTCCACTGGCCTGTGTCACCGTCTCTGGAATATCCTTAGGCCCACTAAAGACCCCACAGGCAAATATGCCAGGTCGGGAAGTCTCCATCGGCTTGAACGGATCCGTCTCGGCAAAACTATACTCATTAAGCTCGATTCCCAATCTGCTCGCTAGCTCTGCTGCCTGCTTGGGAGGACCTAACCCTATGGAGAGAACCACCAAATCGAATTCCTCGGCAAACAACCCACCACCTTCAGCTTCATACCTTATCATTAGTTTTTCAGTCTCGGGGTTCTGTTGCACTTCCGAGACTCGGCAGGGAATGAATCTCACCCCGTATTCCCCTTTCGCCCGCTCCAGATATCCATCAAAACCCTTTCCATAAGTGCGCATATCCATGTAAAAGATGGTAGGCTTTACATTCTCAGCATGCTCTTTGGTTATTATCGCCTCCTTAATTGCATACATGCAGCAGACTGAGGAGCAATAGGGCCTATCGCAGGAAGAATCTCGGGAGCCGACACACTGAATGAAAGCTATCGATTCAGGCTCTTTCCCATCCGAAGGTCTTTGAACATGACCCTGGAATGGCCCAGAGGCGCAGAGTATTCGCTCAAATTGAATGCTAGTTACTACGTTAGGAAATCTGCCATAGCCATACTCTGGTTTCAACTCGGCTTCAAATTCATCAAACCCTGGCGCTAATATCATGGAACCCACATTGAGCTCGATTAGCTCTCCCTTCTGTCGATGATCTACTGCCTCTGCCTTGCAGGCCTTGACACACTCCATACACTCAGAGCATATACCACAGTCCAAACATCTCTCGGCTTCTTGAACAGCCATATCTTCACTAAAGCCCCGCTCTACTTCATTAAAAGTGCTTCTTCTTTCCTCTACTGGGATAGTAGGCATACTCTGGCGAGGCTCTTTATCAACCTTTGAGATATCAATGTCTAAGGGAGCATGAGTAGTAGCCATAAATTCCTCTTCTCGATTGTCCTTGAGATTCTCACCCCTCAGATATCTATCTATGGAGTTAGAGGCTCTACGGCCAGCAGCCATTGCCTCAATCACAGTAGCGGGACCGCTAACCGCATCTCCCCCCGCAAATACCCCCGGCACATTTGTTTCCAGGCTTATTAGGTCAACCTTAAGTGTGTCCCCGCGCCCAATTCCAAATTTACCCTCGGGCAGAAAGGAAAGATCTGGAGCCTGTCCAATAGCAGGGATGACCATCTCCATATCAATGGTAAATTCTGAGCCTTCAATGGGTATAGGGCGCCTTCTGCCCGTTTCATCAGGCTCACCTAACCCCATCCTAATACACTTTATCCCTGTAACCTTATCATTTTCACAAAGGATTTCTACTGGAGCCACCAGATACTGAATCTTAACCCCCTCTTCTTGAGCGGCTTCAATCTCCTCGTCTGATGCTGGCATCTCTTCCCTCGACCTTCTATAGAGAATGAGGGCCTCCCTGGTACCTAATCTAATTGCAGATCTGGCAGCATCTATTGCTACATTGCCGCCACCGATGATGGCTACTTTTTCTTCGACTTTGACCTCTTTCCCAAGGTTTAGCTCCCGCAAAAAATCAGTCCCCTGTAAGACTCCTTCAGAATCTTCTCCTGGGATATTTAGTTTCCTGCTTTTATGCGCTCCTGCCCCAATGAATATCGCTTTATAACCTTGACCCCGGAGTTCATCAACTGTCAGATCTTTGCCAATAGGAGTATTTAACTTCATCTCAACGCCCAATTTTTGAATGGCCTCAACTTCAATCTTCAACATTTCCTTCGGCAGGCGATAGTTCGGAATACCAACTGCCAGCATTCCGCCAGCTATGGGCAAAGCTTCAAATATTGTCACCCCATAGCCAAGCTTAACCAAATCATAGGCACAGGTTAGACCAGCTGGCCCAGAGCCGATTATTGCTACTTTTTCTTCCTTGCTCCTCTGGACAGGTTGTATGTCTTCGCCACCACAGATTAATTCATAATCAGCAACGAAACGCTTAAGAGCCCTAATAGCAATAGGCTCATCTACATCTTTCCGATTACATTCTGTTTCACAGGGATGGGTACATACCCTACCGCAGATAAGCGGAAGAGGATTCCTCTCTCTAATCAAGGCTAAAGCCTCTTTGAACTTTTTCTGCCCGATCAAGGCTGTATAGCCCTGAGCATTGGTGTTTATAGGGCAAGTAGTAGTACAGGGAGGTCTTTCATTCTTGGTGATAGTAAAAATATTAGGGATAGCCTGTACATACGGTCGATAGATTGCTTTTCTCTGCGCCAAACCTTCCTCGTAAACGCTTGGCCTCTGCACAGGGCATACCTCATCACATTCACCGCAACCAGTGCATTTATCCTCAATAATGTAACGCGGAGCCTTCTTAACAGTAACCTTGAAATTTCCGGCTTCTCCCCCGATCCCTTCTATGGCTGCTTGTGTGATAATCCTAATATTTCGATGCCTACCAGCCTCGACGAGCTTGGGTGAGAGTATGCACATCGAAAAATCATTGGTGGGGAAGGTCTTGTCCAACTGAGCCATTACTCCTCCAATAGCAGGTGATGACTCCACCAAGTAGACAAGAAATCCCGACTCAGCTAAATCAAGGGATGCCTGTATCCCACCTATCCCTCCCCCTAAAACCATGACAGCCCCTACTTTTTTAGTTTCCGATTCCGTGTCCATTTCTATCTTCCGCTGAGCCCTCTGCACATTATGTCTGCAGATTTCTGTCTCCCATTCATCCTGTTATGCCCCAGGCGTTTCTATTTGGGCAAAAATCTCTTCATCCTCAAAGAGGTTCACTGAAATTGCTCCAGATGGGCAGGACGCGCCACAGAGCCCACAACCCTGACATAAGGCAGTAATCAAATGGGCAGCCTTCTTCCTATTCTGTTCCCGCAACTCTAGAGCCTCATATGGACATACCGCAACGCAAATACCACATCCTGAGCACATATCCTGATTGATCGACTCCGGAAGGGGATATTCCTTTTCTGCCGCCATATTCCTCAGGACTTTCCACACACTGGAGAACTTCACATTCTGTGGGCAGCGTTGCTCACAGATCCAGCAATCAGAACAATACCAGATATAGGAGCTTCTTAATGCCCTTTCCCTCATTCCAAAGTTTACCATCCTGACTATCTTCCTGGGATCATGCTCAGGATATGTTGCATGGATAGGACATCCCGCCGTACAAGTTCCACAGGAAAAACACGCAGTTACATCACAAACAGTTTCTTGAGCTACTACCTCAAGCTTGAAATTTGGATCAAGCTCTGATAGTCGAATTGGTTGACCATGCGTTACCATTTTTACGCCTCAAGGAGAACGTTTTTTATGAATTAACCCCATAGCCTTTATGTCTACTTCTTTAACCACTTCTCAACTCGAATGAGAAGCTCAGCCGGGGATACTGGCTTGTCAACAAAGTCTTCGGCCTCCAAAGTAAGTCCCTGACTTAGTCCCAATGAAGTCTCCCTATACTTCTCCGAGAATGAAGTAATCATGATCACGGGAACTTCAGCTAGTTCAGGGTCTTTTTTCAATTGTTGACAAACCTGAAAACCGTCTATCTGGGGCATAATGATATCCAGGAGTACCAAATCAGGCTTTTGCTCACGGGCTTTTTCCAACCCCTCCTTACCACTGAGGGCAGTGATTACCTCATAGGGTTGGCTCTCCAACACCACCTTAGTTGCCTCAACAAAGTCAGGGTCATCATCAACTAAAAGAATCTTAGCTCGTTTTTCCATTTTTCACCTCAACTGCCTGTGCCTTCTTTGTAGCCCTAGGACTTATCCCTGTGTGTCTTTGCCAAGGATAAGCCGTGGCACTATCATTTCTTCTTTTTTAGAAGGCTTTCCACTCGCTCAACCAGCAGAAAGGGATCAATGGGCTTTTCCACGTAGTCGTCAACCTCGAGGCTTAAGCCGGTTTCCAGTTCATAACGCCTTCGGCTGACCTCTTCCCTTACCGAAGTGAGTATCAGAATAGGCACATTACCATATTTCGACCATCGAGGGTCTTTCAATTCCTTGCACACGGCAAAGCCATCTTTTCGAGGCATTAACAGGTCTAGAATCATTAAATCAGGGCTTGCCTCCTTGAGTTTAGCCAGACCTTCCTCCCCATCCCGAGCGGTGACCATTTGATAGCCTCGTGCCTCAAGGACAGCTCCAATGGCCACTAAAATATCCGGGTCATCATCGACAATCAAGATTTTTGCCTTCTGTTCTGCCATCATTGCCTCCTTTTACCCCAAATTTATACCACTGGCCTGGGAAGAAGCTTAGCCTCTTCTACAATGCGAGGAACGATTTCCTCCCAGGCAACAGCCATAATATGGATGCCATGAATTCCCTCAATTTCTTTCAGTTGCTCAATTGTCTCGAGACATATTTTGACTCCCTCCTCCTTGGCACTTTCGGCACCCTGAAGGCGGGTGATAATTTCATCTGGAACACAAACTCCTGAGACGTAATCTCTCATATAACGCGCCATTCCCACTGACCTGGTAGGAATAACCCCGGCGAGAATGTGAACCTGCTTATCCAAGCCACGGTCTCTCACCATTTCCATCCACTTGGCAAACTTAGCCACATCGAAAATGGCCTGTGTTTGGATGAAATCAGCCCCGGCTTTTACCTTCTTAGCTAATCGCGAGACCCGGTACTCAAATGGGTCAGCAAAGGGATTGGCCGCGGCACCAATAAAGATAGGCACCTCGCCTGATATTTCCTCACCACATTGGAACTTTTTTTCATCCCGCATGGTCTTCAGCATTTTAATCAACTGGATGGAATCGATATCATAGACCCCTTTGGCCTCGGGATGATTGCCAAGCGATTGATGGTCTCCCGACAAGCATAAGATGTTCTGGATTCCCAGAGCTAGCGCTCCTAAAACATCGCTTTGTATAGCCAGCCGATTCCTGTCCCGGACAACGACCTGCATTACAGGGTCAACCCCAAATTGTTTCAAGAGAACACAACTGCTCCAGCTCGACATCCTCACCACTGCCGATTGGTTGTCGGTGACGTTCACGGCATCACCATACGGCTTGAGCATCTCTCCTTTCCTCTCAATAGCACTACTAACAGGTCCTTTAGCTGGAGCCGCTTCAGTGGTGACGGCAAAAGCGCCGCTGTCCAGAATTTTTTCCCGATTAGTTCCTGCTTTCATTGTCTTTAAGTCCTTTCAATTTTAAGTCTAGC
>JAIWBQ010000009.1:0-2718 GCA_048633745.1 bacterium | reverse complement strand
TTACTCGGTTCAGAACCATTAACTGTAATCGCTACCTGGGCCATACTTGCTCTCCTTTCTTTTTATATTTTTTCCTTATAGTTAGAAGAGGACTAACCACTCTATTCTCTAGATGCCTCTTCGTAACTTCTATCACCCTTGTATTAGGTGGATGTTGTATTCTAGAGGTACCAGAAGGATTAGCTCCGGTGTAGGCATACACGTTGCAGAATAAATTAACTATCTCCGGTTCAAATTCGTTCGCAATGGCTCCGTGGAAGTTTTGCAACCCGCCTGCAAGCTTAACAAGCATATGATAAGATATCAAGCAATTAGGCATGACGACAGGCAGCATTATACCCTGGAGGGGTATGGTATGTCAACTTTAAACAGTAATTTTTTGGGAGTATATGATGACTGACGAAGCGATATCCAAGGAAGTCTTATTGAATCGGTTGAAAAGGGTTGAGGGGCAAATTCGCGGTATACAAAAGATGATTGAGGGCGGGCGTGACTGTGAAAGCGTTATTACTCAGTTAGGGGCGGTACGCTCAGCTATTGAGGGAGTTGGTGGCCTCATACTGAAAAATTACATGAAGATTTGCTTCAAAGATGAAAAGGCGCCTGAGTGTGTCGATGTTGAATCTTTAGCACGGGCTATTGCCATTTGGGGTAAGGTACATCTTCATGACACCGATTGACTTGAAGCAAAAGCAGGAGATATTTCTCAATCTATTGCCTGTCCTGTCTGTGGCGGCGAAAAGATGGAGAAACTTATCCCTGCCTCTTTATCTGCTACATACTGAAGCAAGAGCATCAGCTAGGACTTGCTATGGCAGGGAAGAACAGTGTAAAAAGCCATCATGCTCTATAGGTGATATTTGGCCAAGGAAGCAGAGGAATAATAGAGTTGGACTCTAAACTGGATTGGGGGCAGTAATGAGATACGCAGTACCTATTTCAGATAGCAAGGTAGCTAGTTACTTTGGTCACACGAGCTATTGTGACTCCTATTGAACTGGCTTGGCCCGAGCTGCTTTATCTTCTGTGCGAAGTTTTTGGCAGTCTCAGCTATTTTAGGACCTTCAGATGCTGAGATCCATTCCAGGCTGAGCCTATCAGGTTCAACCCCCATGGCTTCAAGGAACGGCTTCATACCCGTGACTCTTCTCCTGGCGTTTAAGTTGCCCTTTACATAGTGGCAATCTCCAGGATGGCAGCCAGAGACTAAAACGCCATCAGCGCCAGCAGCGAATGCCCTAAATATTAAAGCTTCATTCACCCTGCCGGAGCACATCACCCTTATTATTCTTATATTTGATGGGTATTTTGTTCGTGAGGTGCCAGCAAGGTCAGCGCCCCGGTAGGAGCACCAGTTGCATAGGAAGCCAACAATTTTAGGTTCGAAGTTCACACTAACACTCCCTCAAGCTCTGCCATAATTTCTTGGCTAGTAAAATGCTTATGAGTAATTGCTCCGCTGGGACAAGCCCCTGCACAGGTGCCGCAGCCCTTGCACAGAGCTTCATTAACCTGACATATCTCCTTATCTTCGATGAAAGAGATGGCACCGTAAGGACAAAGGAGTTCACAGATTCGGCAGCCGGAGCACCTCTCCTCGTCAATGATAGCGGTAGCTGCCTCAAGTTCCACTCTTCCCTTACTGATTAGGGCTAAAGCCCGAGTAGCAGCGGCTGAAGCCTGGGCTACAGTATCAGGTATATCTTTAGGACCTTGGCAGCAGCCGGCGATAAAAACACCGGCAGTCATAGTTGCTACAGGGTCAAGCTTGGGATGTCTTTCCAGAAAGAAGCCGTCAGCACTTTGACTGATGCTGAGCAGCTTAGCTACTTCGGCAGCATCTGCCCTTGACTCTAATGCCGTAGCCAGGATTACCATGTCAACCGGAACTCGGATAGTCTTGGACAATAAAGTATCTTCACCACAGACGATGAGCTTTCCCTGTTCATCTTCATTGATTGCCCTATCAGTAACCTCGGCTGCTTTCCCTCGTATGAAGTTAACCCCCTCTTCGGAGAGCCGCTTATAGAATTCCTCATATCCCTTGCCAAAACAGCGCATATCTATATACATCTGGTAAACTTCAGCATCTGTCCTCTCCTTTATAAGATGGGAATACTTGAGCGCATACATGCAACACACTCGTGAGCAATACTCATGGTAATTCTCATCGCGGCTACCTACACAGTGGAGAATAGCCACGCTTTTAGGCTCTGAGCCATCTTTAAGAACTATTTTGCCGCTGGTAGGTCCCACAGCGTTACATATCCTCTCAAATTCAAGTCCGGTATAAACATTATCGAACTTCCCATAACCATACTGAGTAATAGGAGTGGGATCAAAGGGATCATAGCCGGTAGCAACAATGATGTTGCCCACCTCTACCTCCACAATTTGGTCCTCTTGCTCAAAATCAATAGCGCCTAGCTCACAGAACTTTTCGCAGGCACGGCATTTTCCTTTGAGGAAATAAGCACAATGTTCTGTATCAATGACTGGTATATTCGGCACTGCTTGAGCGAATGGAGTGTAGATAGCTTTTCTCTGACTTAAGCCCAAGTCAAACTCGCTGTCTGCTTTCCAAGGACATATGATTATACATACACCACAGCCATTGCACTTATTCTCATCCACATAACGAGCTTTTTTCCGAATCCTTGCTTTGAAATTGCCGACAAATCCGGAGATTTCCTCTACCTCGCTATAAGTCATTAATTC
>JAIWBQ010000008.1:0-2107 GCA_048633745.1 bacterium | reverse complement strand
CGAAGATACAGTGGGTATCTTTGGTGCTGATGGATATGCTTCAAGCGCAGCCAACGCCGTTGATGAAGCGGTCAAGATGATTGACCACCTGAGGAAACTGCGTACGGAAAAAGGATAGGCTGTAGAGCTTAAGGTACTGGACGCCTGAAGTATGGAGATTATTAAGTAGGGTTAGATTCATGTGAGCAAAGGAACATTTAAATAAAAAAAAGGAGGTTTACTATGCCTAAAGTAGCTTATTGGGCGCCTGAAGAAGAGTTGACATCACTGGAAAGAATCTTGGGCACTTTGGACCACAAAGAAACGGACAGGAATCCAGCAGTGCCGGTAATGGCCAATTGTTGCTGCCGAATGACGGGACTTTCTAACCCTGATTTCTCCAGGGATGCCTATTTGGCGTTTCAGTCTTTCATCGCTACCTCGGAAGTAGTTGGGCATGATGTTATAGTACCGCTGATTGATTTATCCATAGACTGCGATGTTTTCCATATTGGTGACAGGAGACAGGAGATTCTTTACCCCGAGCATGATGCCGCTCGTGCCAATTACGATAAACCGCTTCTTACATCCCCAGATGACTACACAAGGCTGGAAGCTTTTGATCCCAGGCAAGTAGGGTTTAGAACCAGGTACATACAAGACCTGGCCGCTTACCTGAGCAACTACTTCCAGGCAGGAGTGGATAGCTTTGGCAACAAGAAACCAGTGACACCAGTTATATATGGTCCCCTGGGCGTCCTGGGTACGATGAGGGGTGTTGAGAGGCTGTTTGTCGATATCAGGAAAAACCCAGAGAAGACAAAGGTGGCACTGGACATTGTTACCGATGAGTTGGTTGAGCAGGTTAAGGCGATATGTGACTCGGGTTGTGCCGTCCTCTATATGATAACCCTTTTCAGCGGGAATGTGATTTGCAGCAAGAAGACGTGGAATGAGGCAGAAGCCCCATGGCTTGCTAAAATGGCTGAGACGATTCGAAACCATCCGGGTATCACCCGGGTAGGTATTCACAATTGTGGCAATGGTGTCTACGCTGAGGAGATAGCTAATTGCGTAAAGCACGGACCGACAAATCCGTTCAGCTTTTCTTATGTCCCCGACGATTGCGAAGCGGCCGATGACCCGGATAAGACATTCCAAGAGAAATGGGGTGAAAAGTTTACTATATTCGGTTATGTAGTGCCGTCTACTTTTGCCTATCTCGGCACGCCAAGGGAGATGTATAATGAGACTGTACGGTTGCTAAATGTTCACAAGAAAGGTGGCGGGTTTATTGTGGCCACTGGCTGTGAGTATCCACCTAACGGTCCGTTCGCCAATGCCATAGCCCAGATTACGGCTGCCATAGAGAGTGGCAGATTTGACGGTAAGACGGTCAAGACTGGCTGGGAATGGAAGGATTATGCACTTGGTGAACGGCTGAGTCCAGCTTGGCTTCCAAAGCCAGAGGGATGGTAGAAGAAGAGATATTAATAGCGCTAGGTAGGGCGTAGCCAATATCCGCTGCGCCCTGCGGCTGAGAGTTTTACCAGTAAAATGCGCTGAAAAGAACCTACTAAGGAGGTAGGCATCACATTTCTCTGTGCTTCTCTGATGAGTGGCAAATGAGAGATGTACTAAGTAATAGAATTTCTTGAAAAAGTAGAAGAATAGATATTAGCAGGGGGCGCGGACGATGTTCCTATTTTACTCAAAATGAACATCTCTTTAATTGCTAATGCTTAACCGTCTTGCCATCATATCTGCCGCGCCCCCGCCGCGAGTGACGAATGGGAGATTTGCTAAGTAATAGAATGCCTTAAAAAAGCAGAAGAATAGACATTAGTAAGGGGAGCGCAGAGGAATATTCCTCTGCGCTCCTTTGCTTAATACTTTTTTTGAGGCAACGGTACCACATTCGGTAACAATAATTATGAGATAGTTTGGCTAGTAAGCTAGTTGACAGTTTAATTTCGCCTGTGGTATATAAATTGAGTGGCAGCGTAGCTCAGTGGTAGAGCAGAGGACTCATAAGCCTTTGGTCGTGGGTTCAAATCCCTCCGCTGCCATTTTTACATCGTCAGCATATCATCATTACAAAGAAAGTTATTAAAATTTCAAAACCGGG
>JAIWBQ010000007.1:0-8094 GCA_048633745.1 bacterium | reverse complement strand
CGCGGTCAAGATGTGGGAAGACCGCTTTATCTTGACCCGGGGCTACGAGCTCAATCTCAGAGAAGCTGTCTCGGGGATTACGAACAAGTATGGGCTCCAGATGAAGGATTTCGCCAAGATTGTTTATAATGCACCGGATGACAGAAGGCATCGGGAGATGGCTAAGGAGCTTGGCCTGGGCAAGGGTCAGGCTCAAGAGCCCATGTTTGACCGCCTGGGTAATACTGGCTGTGCCTTTGCCATGATGATGCTGGTGGCTGCCCTGGAGGAGGCCAAGCCCGGCGACAAGATTCTATTTGTGAATTATGGTAACGGAGCTGATGCCTTTGTCCTCCAGGTAACTGAGCAGATAGAGAATATCAGGGACCGTAGAGGAGTTAAGGGTTATCTGGCGTCAAGGATGCAGCTTCCCAATTATGAAAGCTATATACGCTTCCGGGACCTTATGCCTGTGGAGATGCAGAGGCGGCCGCCGATTGTCAGCTCAGCCGTCCAATTGTGGAGGGGCCGAGACTGGATTTTAGGTGCTAATGCCTCCAGATGCCGCCGCTGTGGCAAGCATCAATTCCCGCCACAAAGGGTTTGCCTGGGCTGCCAGTCGAAGGATGACTTCGACTTGGTTGACATCTCCGGCTGGAAAGGGGAACTATTCACCTTCGCCAAGGACAACCTGGCTCTGTGCCCCGACCCCCCCGTTATCATGTCCATTGTTAACCTCGAGGGCAAGGTCAGGTTCTACGCTCGGATGACAGACCGTGACCCAGAAAAGGTTGAGGTCGGTATGCCACTGGAGCTGACCTTCAGGAAGATGCATGAGGGAGCGGGCTTTCCTAATTACTTTTGGAAACCGAGGCCAATTAGATAAATTAAGATAAGGAGGGATGGAAAAGATGGGAAATCCAGCTGCGATCAGAGATAAGGTTGCCATTATTGGAATGGGCTGCACCAAGTTCGGTGAGAACTGGGATTGGAGCGCCGAGGATATGATGATCGATGCTACCTTTGAAGCCCTTGAAGACGCCGGGATAGGTCTCAAGGACATTGAGGCTGCCTGGGTCGGAACTCAACAAACCGGCATCAACGGGTTACTACTGGCCCAGCCGTTAAAGCTCGGGCCCATACCTATTACCAGGGTGGAAAATGGCTGTGCTACCGGCATAGACGCCATCAGGCAGGGGGTTCACGCCATTGCCTGTGGCTTATATGACCTCGTCCTGGTTGTTGGAGTTGAGAAGCTTAAGGAAATGGGTTTCTCCGGTTTGCCTGAGTTCTTTTTCGACCCTGTCTATGCCCAGGGGGCTACTGCCCCAGGGCGCTGGGCACTGCCGGCAACCAGGTATTTTTCTCATTATGGTCTGACGCCCGAAGAGGGTAAGACGTGTCTGGCCAAGATCGCAGTCAAGAACCACCACAACGGTTCCATGTGTCCCAAAGCTCATTTGCAGAGGGAGATAACTCTGGAGCAGGCGCTGAATGCCCCCATCATCTCCTGGCCACTGGGACTATTCGACTGCTGCGCGGTAACCGATGGTGCTGCA
Source organism: bacterium (assembly GCA_048633745.1). Lineage (GTDB taxonomy): Bacteria > Chloroflexota > Dehalococcoidia > GIF9 > AB-539-J10 > JAIWBQ01. The sequence goes on along the minus strand of JAIWBQ010000007.1, from coordinate 6,556 downwards.
GCAGCGGTGCTCTGCCGAGCTGATATAGCCAAGAGTTTCAGGGATGATTACATCTTGATCAAGGGGATTGGTCTGGCCATGGGCCCTGGATGGGGTAAGGAAGATATTGATTTCGCCTATGATCGCATGCCTGAGACTATCAGGGCTGGGGAGCTGGCGTATGAGCAGGCCGGGATAACCAACCCCAGAAAGGAGATCAGTCTGGCTCAACTACATGATTGCTTTACCATTGCCGAGATGCTGGAGTATGAGGCACTTCAGTTCTCCCCCATAGGCCAGGCCAAGCAGGATATCGACGCCGGCACATTTGAACTGACTGGGGAATTTCCGGTAAATACCGATGGTGGACTGAAGTCCTTCGGCCATCCTATTGGCGCCACCGGGGTCAGGATGGTCTATGAGTGCTACAAACAGCTCCAAGGGAAGGCAGAGTTGCCTCAGCGCCAGCTAAAGAATCTCAAGATGGCGCTGGCCATGCCTCAGTTTGGACACCCTGGATTCCTGGGCCCTATAGTCTGCATTACTTCCCTTCCTTAATAAATGGACCCTCTGTAGATAGCAATTGTTTTGGAGGGCAGGCTTAATTTAGCAGCCTTACATCACGCTAACCTTTCGAGCTCGAGCCCTCGAGATCCGGGAAAAAATAGGAAATGGATTTTGAGTTTAGTGAAGAGCAAAAAATGTTTCGAGAGGCTATACGAAGCTTTGCTCAAGACGAGGTCGCCCCTCTAGTCGATGAGGCAGAAAAGAATGAGAGATTTCCCGTCCAGCTATTTCCCAGGATGGGCGAGTTGGGTTATATATGCGTCTCATATACTGTCGCGTATGGTGGAGCTGGAATGGGCAAGGTGGAGGATTGCATTGAAGGCGAGGAGTTGGGCCAGGTTTCTCCAGGAATAACCGGATGCGTTATGGTTCAATCAGGCTTAGCCACTTCCGCCATCATGGACCACGGCAATGAAGCTTTAAAGCAAAAATATCTGGTTCCAGCAATCAAAGGGGAAAGGATATCCGCCTTCGCGCTTACCGAGCCCAATGCCGGCTCTGATATTGCAAGCATAGAAACTACTGCCAGAAAAGAAGGAAATAGCTATGTCTTGAATGGCAGCAAGTTATACACTACCAATGGAACGATCTGCGATTTTGCCCTGATACCTGCTTATACCGATAAGAGCCATGGACACAGGGGAATAAGCATGTTCCTTGTGGAAAAGGATACACCTGGGTTTAGCCGTAGCAAAGTGCATAAGTTTTGTTACCGTTCCAGCGACACAGGGGAGTTCGTTTTCGATAATTGTGTTATCCCTGAAGAAAACCTGATTGGGGAAGAAAATAAAGGATTTTACTATCTGATGGAGAGCCTGGATCCAGGGAGGATACTCCATGCCTCTGCAAGGATAGGGGCTGCTCAAGCTGCCTTTGAGGCGACACTGGAGTATGCCAAGCAAAGAATCCAGTTTGGCCGCCCCATTGCCACATTCCAGGTCAACGCCTTCAAGCTAGCCAGGATGGCTTTGGAAATAGAATCAGCTAGATGGATGGCTTATCACGCTGCCTGGCTTTATGACCAGGATAGGCCGTGCACAAAAGAGGCTGCTATGTCCAAACTCCTGGCCAGCGAAGTGTACCAACACACCGCCATAGAAGCGGTGCAGATCTTTGGCGGTGCCGCAGTCTACGAAGAGTCTACTATTAATCGCCACTACAGAGATTCTTATCTTGGTAAGGTCACAGAGGGAACATCAGAGATACAGGAGCTCGTCATCGCCAGGCAAATCGGGATTCGTGACGTCAAGTAATGGGGTTTGAATCAAAAATCTTTATTAGAAATAAAAGGTTAGGAGGAATTTCATGATAGGAATCACTTCATATGGTACTCGTATTCCTTGGTATCGGATAAGCCATAAGACTATTTCCTCAGCCATGGGTTGGTTTAATGCGGCATCTCCACCGGGTGAAAAGGCAGTAGCCAATTATGATGAAGATAGCATTACTATGGCAGTAACTGCCGGTATGGATTGTTTGAATAACCTTGAGCGAGAGAAGATAGATGGCTTGTACTTTGCCACCACCACTTCTCCCTACGCAGAAAGGCAGGGAGCAGGGATAATTGCCACAGCTCTGGACCTTAGCCCTGATATGCGAATTGCGGATTTTGCTCATTCTACTAAGGCGGGAGCTACCGCTCTCGTCTCTGCTTGTGAAGTGGTTAAAGCGGGGGCAGCGAAGAATATGATGCTCTGTGCCTCTGATTGTCGCCTGGGAAAACCTGGCAGCACTCAAGAGCATATTTATGGTGATGGCGGTGCTGCCTTGCTAATCGGGGATAACCAGGTGATTGCTAGCTTCGAGGGCTATCACTCTGTGTCTTATGATTTCATCGGTGAGTGGAGAGCAAACGGGGAAGAGTTTGAGCACTCTCTGGAAGCTAGATTCGTTCAAGATGAAGGCCATACTAAATTTATTCCCCAAGCTGTCTCCGGACTGCTACAGAAATTACAGCTAAGCATTAAGGATTTTGCCAAGGTAATTTACCCTGGCCCCAATACGCGACTGCATGCTGCTATAGGGAGAAATCTGGGAGCTGAACCCGAACAGATTCAAGACCCTATGCTCACTTCAGTAGGTGATACTGGCGTGGCTCATCCATTGATGATGCTGATAGCAGCGCTTGAGGAAGCCAAGCCAGGAGATAAACTCCTTGTCGCTAGCTACGGAAATGGCAGCGATGCTTTGTTTTTCCAGGTAACTGAGGAGATAGAGAAGATAAAAAATAGGCGGGGGATAAAAGCTAACCTTGCCCTGAGGAAGGAATTATCTAATTACGAGAAATATGTTGCTTTCCGCAATGTGCTTCCTGTAGAGAAAGGAGTACGTGGAGAGAAATACGAAGGCTATTTCACCCCGCTGGCGAGACAATGGAGGGAGCGCAGGGCCATCTTAGGCCTTTGCGGGTCCCGATGTAAACGCTGTGGCACTCCACAATATCCTCCTCAGAGGATATGCGTGAAGCCTGATTGCGGGGCTGTTGATGAAATGGAGCCTTACCGCTTCTGTGACAAGAAGGGACACCTGTTCACCTACACTGCGGACAATCTGGCCTATAGTCCTAGTCCGCCACAAATATATGGCATGATAAACTTTGAGGGTGGAGGAAGATACTGGTTTGATTTCGCTGATTGTGATGCTGATTCACTTGAAGTAGGCATGCCAGTAGAGATGAGCTTTCGTAGAAAATATGAAGATAAGGCACTTGGCATGCATATATACTTTTGGAAAGCCATACCAGCGCGTGTATGAAGTCGTGCACTAAAGGAGGAACTGATCATGGCAGAAGGCATAAAAGACAAAGTAGCAATCATAGGGATGGGGTGTACCAAATTTGGAGAATTATGGGATAAGAGCCCCGAGGACTTAATAATTGAGGCATTCAAGGAAACTGTGGAGGATGCCGGGATAGAAAAAAAGGATATTCAGGCAGCCTGGCTGGGAAGTCACCTGGATGATATCAGTATAGGCAGGGGTGGTATAGTCTTCTCTATGGCGTTGAAGTTACCGTTCATTCCAGTAACCAGGACTGAGAATTTCTGTGCTACCGGCACGGAAGCCTTAAGAGGCGCTTGCTATGCGGTTGCTTCAGGGGCTTATGACATAGCCTTGGCGCTTGGCGTAGAGAAACTCAAGGACGTAGGCTATGCTGGTCTTCCTGAAAGTGGCAATCTCAATATGGAGGGAACGCTGGGCAGGTTTACCAGTCCAGCAAGGACCGCGCCGGGGGCATATGCCATGATGGCTACAGCATACTTTGCGAAGTATGGGCTCAGCCCTGAAGATGGCAAAAGAACGTTGGCTAAGATAGCATCCAAGAGCCATCACAATGGTACTTTGAGTCCTAAAGCTCACCTCCGCAGGGAAGTGAGTGTGGAGGATGTAGTGAAGGCTCCTATAATTGCCTGGCCACTGGGGTTATATGATTGCTGTGGAGTGAGCGATGGGGCAGCAGCCGCCATTGTAACTCGGGCTGATATGGCAAAGAACTTCAGGCCTGATCCTGTCTATGTTAAGGGAATCCAGATTGCGGCAAGCTCAGGGGAGGAGTTATTGTACACTGACTATGACTATGCCCACGTGGAGACAACCTATCGGGCGGGAATTACCGCCTATCGAGAGGCAGGAATAAAGAACCCGCGAGAAGAGATAAACATGATGGAGACTCATGACTGCTTCTCCATCAATGAACTCACCCAATATGAAGACCTACAGATATCTCCGCGAGGCAAGGCGAAGGAGGACGTTGATGCCGGATTCTTCAATCTGGATGGGAAAATCCCTGACCAGTCCGACGGTGGTCTAAAGTGCTTCGGGCATCCTATTGGCGCTTCCGGGCTGCGGATGGTATATGAGATGTATAAACAGCTTCAAGGAAAAGCTGGGCCAAGGCAGATAAAGGATCCTAAAATCGGGCTTACTCACAACATGGGCGGCACTCCCCCTTCATGTATTGTTGCTGTGTGTATAGTAGGTCTCTAAATCATTCTGCCGGGCATGAGCGATGAGGGATTTGTCAACCTTTTGGCTCAAGACATTCTGGAGTAGTAATATTGTAAGGAGGAACTTATATGGCAGTAGGAATTAGTTCTTATGGCGCATATGTGCCGCTTCATAGACTGGGTCCAGGAACAAACGGTTGGACTTCGCCTACGGAGAAGGCTGTAGCTAGTTTTGATGAAGACAGCATCACCATGGCAGTTGCTGCTGCTATTAATTGTCTGGACGGATTTGCTCGCCAGGATGTTGAGGCTTTGTATTTTGCCTCCACAACTTCTCCCTATAAAGAGAAAATGAATGCTACTACTGTGAGTGTTGGAGCTGACCTTCGCCCCGATATTTCTACCGTGGACTTTTCTGGCTCCTTGAGAGCCGGAACAATTGCCCTGAAAGCTGCCATTGATGCTGTAAAAGCAGGCTCGGCTAAGCAAGTGTTGGTAGTGGCTTCTGATCTTCGTGTCCCGCAACCTGGGTCTGAATTTGAGTCTATTTTCGGCGATGGCGCTGCTGCCTTTCTGATAGGGAACTCAAAAGTTGTTGTTGAGATTAAAGATAGTTATTCTATTTCTCATGAGATGCTTGATGTTTGGAGAGCGGAAGGTGATGCTTTCGTTCGCTCCTGGGAAGACCGGTTTACTCTGGATGAGGGATACCTCAAGATTCTTCCTCAAGCTGTTTCTCAATTAATGAGCAGACACAACTTGAACCCCAGCGATTTCGCCAAAGCAATTTTCTATGCCCCGGATGCTAGAAGACACCGAGACATGGCTAGAAAGCTTGGCTTTGACCCAAAGTCCCAAGTTCAAGATCCTCTATTCACTACCATGGGCAATACCGGCGCTGCTTTCACATTAACGATGCTAATTGCTGCCCTGGAGGAAGCCAACCCGGGGGAAATGCTTCTCGCCAATTATGGGAATGGTGCAGACATTCTCCTCCTTCGAGTAACGGAGGAGATAGAAGCTATTAAGAGCAGGCGAGGAGTGCAAGCTTATCTCAAATCTAAAAAGCTGCTTCCCAGTTATGACACCTATGCTCGGTGGCGTGGCCTTATCAATGCAGCCCCAGTAGTCCGCCGGCCTGCATTTAGAAATCCCTCCCCCTCCGCCATGTTGAGGGAAACTGATAAGAATCTCCGTTTCCACGGCACTAGATGTAAGCACTGCGGCTACCCTCAATATCCACCACAAAGAGTCTGCACCAGGTGCCATACTAAGGATGCGTTTGAAGATTATAGCTTTTCTGATAAAAAAGCCAACGTCTTCACCTACACCACGGATAATCTAGGGCCTACACCTGATCCACCTCTGGTAGTTGCTATGATTGATTTCGATGGTGGTGGAAGAGCATACAGCATAATGACAGATCGAGATGTCAACAAACTTGAAATTGGCATGCAGGTAGAAATGACCTTCAGGAAGTTTTATACCTCGGAGGGAATTCATAATTATTTTTGGAAATGCATGCCGCTAAGGGCTTGAGTCCGCTGCGAAAATCTCAAAAATAAGGAGGCAAAAGTGGCAGAAGGCATCAAAGACAAGGTGGCTATAATTGGCATGGGTTGTGTCAAGTTTGGGGAAAACTGGGAGCAAAGTGCTGCCGATATGATAATAGATGCAGTTTATGAAGCCTATGAAGACGCCGGGGTCGAGCCCAAGGATATTCAGGCTGCCTGGATCGGAACCTGTCAAGCAGGCGTTCGAGGCACCCAATTGGCGATACCTTTAAAATTGGAATACATTCCCATTACCAGATTGGAGAATGCCTGTGCTACAGCAAGCGATGCGTTCAGGAATGCCTGTTATGGAGTAGCAGCAGGGGTATATGATGTTGTTTTGGCTGTTGGGGTTGAGAAGGCAAAAGACACCGGATTCAGCGGGCTTGAGACAACATATTCTCGGCATATTTCCCAAGGAACATGGCTGGATCCAGAGGTATTTGTGGGGATGCCAGCACAATTTGCCCTGGCTGCCAGTCGATACTTTTATCGCTATGGACTCAGCTATGA
>JAIWBQ010000006.1:0-3581 GCA_048633745.1 bacterium | reverse complement strand
CAAAATCGCAACTGAGGAAGATGCTACGGATCCTGCGGAAATAAAGGAGTGGCTGCGCAAAACACATCATCCCATCGTGCGTAAATTCTGGTCCCCAACTGAAGGAGAACCTGATCCCTTAGCGCTTCCGCCACCCAGCACTCCATGGCCTGAAGATGAATTTCAGAAGGCCTTACAAAGAGTGAGAAATGCGAATAGGATGAAATAGGCAAGTGCTTAGGGATGAGATAAGAGCGAGTATTGAGGAAATAGGGCTGGATGAGTTTAAGTATCGTCTGTTTGATGGCTTTAAAATAGGGGAAGCTGAGAAGAATGGATTGATAACAAGCCTTCTTTCTGGCCATCATGTTCTCATCCTTGGTCCTCCGGGTAGCGGCAAGACTACTCTTGCCAATAGAATAGCGAATATACTGAATGATATAGAAGTAGTTGAGGGCTGTCCATTGAATTGCTCCCCTCAAGATGCTTCATGTCCTTGGTGTTTGGACAAAAAGAGCCAGGGTGGCACTCTTTTCCCTTCCCTCCTTAAAGGGGTCGAGCGAATAACGAGAGTACAAGGAAGTGGAGGGCTGGTCAAAGAGGATTTGATCGGGGATATAGATGTTGAGGTTGCCTTAGTTGAGGGATTATGTTCCCCTAAGGCTTTCGTGCCCGGCAAGCTACTGCGAGCCAATCATGGTGTTTTATTAATTGACTTCATTGACAAAGTTCCGGAGAGGGTATTAAATTCGGTTTTGTATCCCCTTCAAGGGGAGCCGATAACTATCGGCCCTTTCGAACAAGCATTTCCTCTTGACATTCTGGTGATTGGCACTGGTGAAGAAGAAATGTTGAGTGAGTTTTCACTAGATTTAGCAGATTGTTTTGACGTTATCCGGCTTGCTTATGTAGATAATCCTGTTTATCAACGCGAAATAATACTGGATAGTCTGCCTGAGATGAGCGGCACACAGGCTAGATTAGACAAGGTTATTGATATTGTAAACCGAACAAGAAGACACGAAGAGGTGGAGAGGGGGGTAAGCACTCGCGGGATGGTGAACTATGCAGCTGTCTTGTATTCTTCGGGGCTTACTGAAGATGGGGAAACGCTTCGAAGTGCTGCTCTTGTCTCCTTACCTCATCGGTTAAAAATACCCTTGGAGGCTGACACGCCTGCGAAAAGAGAAGGAATAGTTAATGAAATTGTTGACCAGGTATTGGATGAGGTAAAGAAAGAAGAGATTGTCACCCTTTCAAAAGAAGTCATAGAGGATTTGGTAGAGGAATTGGTGAGGGAAGACTCTTTCAGGGTACCTTTAAAGTATGGAGCATTTGATATTCTTTTGAGAAGGGTAAAGAAGCTCTCGGAATCCAAGCTTGCTCTTATTTACAGTCAGGTGTTGCAAAGGCTGATAGAACTCTACCCGGAGCGGTATGGTGGTCTTACCCCGGAATTGCTAAGGGAGGTAGAGGAAGTAAGAAAAGAGGATGAAGAACAAAAGAGGTTAATGGGAAGGCTTGAGATAGATGCATTAGGGGAGACAATAAGAACCTTGGAAAAGAAGGGCATTCTAGAATACGGCGACGATGGCTGGGGCCTGAGTCGGCGGGGCATTACCTTCCTGTTAGAGGGATTGGCACCAAAGCTGTTTGTGGATAGATACTCTTATGGCTACGGTAAACATAGCACGGGTAAAAAGTCAAATATTGGAGAGGGGAAAATTATAGGGGTGAGGCATTTCCACTTTGGGGACAGATACAGAGATATATCTTTAAGGGATACGATAAGGGAGGCAATCAGAAACAGGCATGAAGAATTGACCAGGGAAGACATAAAGGTAGTAACCAAAGATATACGCACAAAGATGAACATTGTTCTGCTAATAGATCTTTCTGGAACTATGCGTCAGCTACAGAAGTTGTGGTACGCCAAGCAAAGCGCTATCGCTTTGACTTTAGCTGCTTCTCATTATCGAGATAATGTGGGTATAATTTCGTTTTCAAACTTAGCTGAGGTTGTGATCGGTTTGAGTAACAATATTTACGAAATAACAAGGAGAACTCTTAACCTTGAGTTGCATGAGAATGCCTTTACTAATATTGGCTTTGCCATTGCTAAAGCCTGCTCTCTCCTGGCACGTTATCCTAAAGGGAAAGCAAAACAACATATTATTGTTGTCTCCGACGGTGATGCCACTGCTCCTCATCCATCACCGGAAAGATATACTTTGAGGCAAGCGGCGGTAGCATCTCGCCGTTCTATTAGTATCTCTTCAGTTTGTATAGCCCAGGAATCTTCCAATCCAGACTTAATGCAGAAAATAGCAAAAATAGGGAAGGGTGGGACATATTTTGTGGGAGCGGAGGAATTGCCTTCTGTAATTCTTCAGGAAGCTATTTCCGCTCATGCGGCGTAACATTTAAAAAAGGAGGTGAAATATGCCAGGAGAGGAAATTTGTGGTGTGTGTGGCAAGAATCCAGCGACTAGGCATTGCAGCGACTGCAATCTTCCTTTGTGTGACGAGTGCGCGCACAAGGTAAAGCTGAGGTCAGGAGACCTTTCGGAACAGGTAGTAGGTTATGGGATAACTTCCGGCGTATCCCTTTCTACATTGCGCCCGGGAGAAGTGACAAAATACCTGTGTACTAAGTGCTATAAAGACCTAGATATGGACTGATATAGAAGGAAGGTGGAGAAATGCAAGAACGACCGAAAGATGAGAGACTAAAAGATGAGAAACTAGTTAAGAAAAGGATTCCAGAGGAGAAAAGGTTTGTCAAACTGGGGGATACGGATATAGACCTCGGAGTGCTTTGTAGAGATCCGCGAGATGTAATAGATGATTTGAGGGAGGTGATTGAGGAAGATTGGGCTACAGTTCGCTATTTGGAATGGGATACGAGACTCCATCCTTTTGCTGAGGCTTCAGAAATAGAAGCGATAGATAGATTCATCCTGGATACATATCCTCCAATATATACAAACCCACAGCCTATTTGTCAGGACTGCTTTTCAGGCCCTTGTGATTTGAAGCAGGGGAAAGGAAAGTGTGGATTAGGGCTTGAGGCTTATCAGGGTAAACTTGGCCTGAGGCTGGCCTGCAAGGGTGCCAGAGCGCAGGTGATGGAGGCAAGGGAGCTTCTTGAGAGTGCTATAAAAGAATTTGGTAGGGAACAGGAAGTTTCCTACGGGGAACGCCATGATATAGGCGACCACGCCTTGTGTATTGGTCAGTTAACGGGGAAATATGCCACGACGGTGGGGGATTTGGAAAGGGTTATGGGATACGTAGAGTCCCAGTTAAACAAGTTAACGCTAGCAGGTGACTCAGGAGTAGGAGAAGCCTTCGATTTTGAATGTATGACTTTGCATATGGGTTCAGTCCTGCTGGCTGCGCAAGAGGTCTCTGAGTTATTGAAAGTCTCTTGTTTTGGCCTTCAGAACTCGGCCCAGCGTGATAAGCTGGAGATGAAGACTTGGCCATCGGTAAACATATCGGGGGGGCTGGGAAGTGTAGATAGAAATAAGCCAGTGATTGAGTTTGTAGGGGACAATTTTCTCCCGGCATGGACAACTGTGAATTATCTAAAAGAAAAC
>JAIWBQ010000005.1:0-3993 GCA_048633745.1 bacterium | reverse complement strand
GGATATGGAATCACATGGAGAAGCTGGGCATCAGGCCAGAACGACTGCAACTGGAATGGATCAGCGCTGCTGAGGGTCCCAGGTTCGCCCAGATTATGCGCGACCTTGAAGAGATGCGAAAGAAGGTTACCCCAGAAGAAATAGAGCATACTAAAAAGGTGCTTGCTGACGAAAGCTCAACGCAAGATGAGAACAATGTTAATGAAGCGCGTGCTATAACCCAAGAGGAGCAGACAGAGTAGTGGAACAATCATTGAAGTGCCTTCATTGCGGACACGAATATACAATGTCGGTAAACCCCAAGCAAGAAATCAGGGAGAGGGTATGCCCCAGGTGCAAGTCAAACAGCGTGCGTAAATTGCCTTCTAAGAAGTGACGGTCAACATACTTTCCACCTAACGCCCGAGTTCAGCCGCTGCTAAGTTTGTGCAAAACCAGGCTCAACTTGCGGCCGCCCTGTGCGGTCAGAGTGCAGCGTATTGTTATGCGCTTGAAGTGTCGTCAAGAACCTCTGCGGCTTGCAGACTGTTTGCTGAGCAACCATCTCAATGCTTTTACCCAACATGTCCATGAGCTTCCGGAGGGATTGCCTCCCATATTTCTTTCTGCTTTATCGAGAGAGTCTTCGATCAGTGCATTATGTAGAGGGCAAAATATAAGTGGCCAACTCAGAAGAGCAAAACCACTAGTTCTCATTTCCAAAACATGTCGAAAAACAGCATCTGCTCCAGACTCTTCAACCCCAAAGCTGTGATAACCGTTAAAACCTTTAGGTCTGGTAAACTGGAACCGAATGCTCTTTCCGGGATCATAAGATTGGACAAAGTACCGAATGGGGCCATGACCTCCTTTTGCACCAACTTTCAGATCACTATCAAATTTCATCGGTGGCCATTTATGGCTCGGCCAAAGCTGATCGCCCTTGGATGCAAGTGTATCTATGAGAGCACCTACTAAAGTGGCCGAGGCAGGAATATTACGTTCGTGCACATTCCTAACCCGCATATGATGCTCCTATTAGCGCATAACGCCTGCGCTCACCCGCCGCACGGTGCCTGCGGAACTTGGCTTGAATTATAACTAACTCTCACTTGCAACACCAGCCCTAATTTGCCGCCGCCCCATGCGGTCGGAGTGAAGCGATCTACTAGGTCTTATTACCTGTAATATTGTTTAAATTCTCCACTCGGTTCTATTTCAGAAAAGATGTAGAGAGTAATTCCATTTGGGTCTTGAACAGCAAACCCACGATCCCCCCAAGGATGGTCTTCAAGCGACATAATAGGTTCCAAGCCTTCATTCAGTAACCGGCCATGCTCTTCGTCAACATCATCTACTAAGAAATTATAGGTTAACCCTTGCCCATTGCACGTTAGTTGTTCGGGTTGCTGAGGTGCTATGAATTGCAACTCGGCTGAACTGTTGCCAAATTGCAAATTGACATACCAGCCACAGTCAAAAGTTATCTTAGCCTTGAAATATTTAACATAAAAATCCTTGCTCTCTTCTACCTTGGCCGTGCAAATACATGGAGAAATATTCTTTACTATCATAATTACCCCCTTAGCTTTGGATTAAGTACCATATCATAGGTATTGTAAAAATACGACAATCAAAGGTGCGCCCCATAAGCTACAGGGGTTATTCCTGTTATGGATATGATGATTTGCCTACCTGGGTATTAAGAACAATCACAGAACGGAGCATAATCTTACGCCAATGGCTTCAAGGGGTGTACTTCTGCATATCTATCTTCGTTAGCCATAATGAAGTCCCAGATATCGTCGGGGCTTGCTGCGCCCGGTTCTACTCCAAAGTGCTTGTCAACTTTACTATAGGAATATGCTACCACCCAAGAACAGATTGGATACTTGCCGTCTGGAACAAGCCGCCTGAACACGTAGGACCCCAGTAGCAGCCAGTCCAAAGAGTGGGCAGCTATCTTCAGATAGCCATACTTCTTACCGACGTGGCTCTCTGCTTCAGCCACTATCTTATTGACCTCGTCCTGAGTAATATTTGTGGCGCGGTAAACAGCCACAGAATCGTTTCTGGGCGGACCGTGCCGAGACCGGATTGTGGCGCGTTTAATTAGAGTCCGCGGCTCTACAACAACTACGATGGCATCGTGAATATCTCCACTTTGCACAACCAAACCAATGTGATCGACCTTAGTTCGTTTTTCCCCAATCCCACGGGTGAAAAAACGGACTGCCCGATTTAGAAATCCACCTCCCTTAGTCAGGAATATGTCCGCTGGTTGGAGCAAAACACTCTGTTGCGACTCTTCACGCTGTTTCATCAGCACCCAAGTAATAAGTTCAACGTTTGTTAAATTAAACTTGACTAAAAATAAACCCCACCAACAAAGCCAAGCTTAATTTGCTGCTACCCCCTGCAGGCGGCTGCAGCACCTGGTCAAGTGTTTCTTGCTGAAGTCCTTCTCCTGTCTCTTTATCCAGACTGATATTTGATTAGTCCTTCACCAGTGTGGCTTGAATCTTGGTAATTATTTTTTAAGAATATTCAGATACGGATTGTGTATGTATTCCAGGCTGAATTCTCGCAGTCCGGTGAAATAATCGTGGATGATTTTCGCCGGATTTATAGCTGGCTCTCCACACTTATGCCTGTCATCCATGTCATCCCAGCCCCACGGAGGGTTAGCTTTACCGGCTACGCGCCGTCCCTCATCATCAAGCTCTACCAAAGCATCCTGCCCTTTTCGGTTTGTCTGAAAGATTCTTGAGTTGTCCTTATTCTCCCACAGTCCGCCTGGTTCAAATAAATCTATCAGCTTGTACTTCACATCCTGGTACAGACCCCCATTCCCTGCCTGGTATTTGGTTTCATCTGGTTCCTCAGTCTCATCCTTTGATGGGAAATATCTAATGACCCTTCCTTCAAGCCCCCAGCCTTTCCGATCTCCCTTGATACCATGCCCTCTTGCCTGGGCATACAAAGTGAACCTGTTTAGTCCATTATCTTCTGTGGGCCAGATATTTCCGTCGGGGTCTTCCTTATAACCCCTTATCCTATCCTTCCAGGAATCTTCGTATAGGAATTCATCATCACTCTTCCTCCAGTTGGCATAAGAATAGAAATGGAAATGGCTTACAGTAATAAAGGCATCCACTCTTCCCTCCGCCCTGTTGGCACTCTTTGCTACCACTGCCAGGGCTCCCTCCAGGTCATTCAGATGCTCGTCAAATTTCCTCCTTACCTTGTCATGCAGGAACTTTCCGTCATGCCAGTCCTGCCCGTGATAAAAAACGTAGAGGATAAAATAGTGCGTGCTCGTTTCCACCACGGAATAGTATGCGTGTGCCAGCAGTTTATTATTCTCGTCACTAACATTAGCCCAATTATGGACAAATTCGTCCAGTTCCCCGGCAAAATCAACCCTGGTAATGTAGTCTCCCCTCGGATTAGCATCATTTACCTTCTGCCATAACACCGGAGCATGTCTAAAAGCCAGTCCTAAAAATTCCCTCTGCATAATAAATTCCTCCTTCCCCTAATTGCCATTCTATCTGGTTTACGTTACCTCCGGCCTCCACCACCTCAATTTTACAGGTCTCTGCCTATATTATTTCACAACCCAGACTCTTGTGCCATGAAAGGAATATACTCTGGGACAACTTATATGATTAACGCTCATTTGCAACACCAGACTTAATTTGCAGCCACTAACGCGGTCGGAGTGCAGCGAGTTGTTAGAAGTGCTAGGCTTGCCACAAGCAACTACCCTGCTTTGCCAACTCTACCGCGCGAAGGACCAACTCACTGTCATTTTTGACCTTTGCATAAAATCGATTCCGGCGGCTCTTCTCCATTCTCTCAAGACATGTGACAATTTCAGCTTTCTCGCACTTCGTCAACGCTGTATTGTAGCCTCCCTCCATGCTGTCCAAGTCTGCGTCGTTTTCATCTCTAGCTAATACAAGGAGAGAGTACGTTCGGAGCCAAGGCTCCTTGTTCCTATCAAATGCC
>JAIWBQ010000004.1:0-4385 GCA_048633745.1 bacterium | reverse complement strand
GCTCATCATATGGCCTCGTGTAAGGCCACAGATGCTGTATACCATGTTGATCCCCCACCGGCGGGAAAAAAGCTGAGGGAATTATTCTACTGTGCCCATACGCTTCATTCTCACATTGCCCATTTTTACGCCCTGGCTGCTCCCGATTTCGTTGTGGGCCCTACCGCCGATCCTGCCAAGAGAAACATCCTGGGTCTGATAGACAAGGTGGGACTTGCGGTCGGCGGCGAGGTGATAAAACACCGTGCCTACGCTCAGGATATTCAGGCAGTTATTGGCGGCAAGGCAACCCATCCCGTCTGCGGTCTGCCGGGTGGGATGAGCAAGGCGATCACCGAGGAGGAACGCCAGGACTTTGAAGAGAAGGCAAAGAGCCTCGTCGAGTTCAGCAAGTTTGGGCTGAAGCTGTTCGATGACCTGGTACTGGCCAACAAGGAATATCTTGATCTGATCACTGGTGACATATATACCATGAAGAGCTACTACATGGGCATGGTGGATGCCAACAACAAGGTGAACTTCTACGAGGGCGACATCCGGGTAGTTGACCCTGATGGGAAAGAGACCGCCAAATTCAAGCCCGACGACTATCTGGAGTATATAGCGGAACACACAGAGCCCTGGTCCTACCTGAAGTTCCCCTTCCTGAAGAAGGTCGGCTGGAAGGGGCTTGTTGAGGGGAAGGACAGCGGGGTCTACCGGGTAAACTCGTTGGCTCGTCTCAACGTGGCCGATGGTATGGCAACCCCCCTTGCTCAAGCCGAGCATGATAGGATGTACGAGACACTCGGAGGCAAGCCGGTTCACGCCACGCTAGCCTTTCACTGGGCGAGGCTGATTGAAATAGTGTATGCCGCCGAGCGGCTCCTCGAGCTTTGCCAGGACAAGGAGATCACCGACCCCAATGTTCGCACTATCCCCACAGCCACTCCCGACGAGGGGATAGGGGTTATAGAAGCTCCCCGCGGCACCCTGATTCACCACTATCAGACCGATGAAAACGGCATTGTCACAAAAGTGAACCTGATTGTGGCCACAGCGCAAAACAACCCGGCCATGAACATGTCGGTCAAGAAAGCAGCCCAGGGTTTGATTAAGAAAGGGCAGGAAGCCACCGAAGGGCTGTTGAACATGGTTGAGATGGCATTTCGCGCCTATGACCCGTGCATGGCCTGTGCTACCCATACACTGCCGGGGCAGATGCCCTTGGAGGTAGTGATCTATAACAGCAAGGGAGAGGTGGTACAGAGACTGAGCAGGCATGTGTGCTGAGAGCCACTTGGGATAAGAGTGGCCTAAGTGCCATAGCCAAAAAAGGACGGAAGAGTGAAGACACTGGTCTTGGGTCTGGGCAATCCGATCCTCAGCGATGATGGGGTAGGCATTCGCGTGGCCGAAGAACTCGAAGGCAAGGTTGACCCGCAAGAGGTAACAGTGCTGGAGACCAGCATGGCTGGCCTAGACTTGCTTAACATGCTGGCTGATTATGATAGAGCCATCATCATTGACGCTATTCAGACTGTGGGAGGACAGGCAGGCGACATTTATCAGCTTGAACCAGGGGCGCTAGATTCCACGCAACACGCTGCATCGCCGCATGACGTTAACTTCGCCACCGCCCTTGAGCTCGGCAGGAGGCTGGGCTTGCCTTTGCCCCGACAAATCATTATCTTTGCTATCGAGGTAGCAGACGCAAGCACCTTCAGCGAGAAATGTACGCCCGATGTGCGAGGGGCGATCCCTGGTTGTGTCGAAATGATTATTCAGGAGCTAAATGGAGGAAACGCTGCATAGCTTGTCGATGGCTGAAAGCATTCTACAAGCGGCGCTCAAGGAAGCCGAGAATTATGAGGGAAAGCCTATCAAAGCCATTAGCGCGAAAATAGTAGGATGGGGCTATAGAGGTGATGCGTTTATATCAGGAGACAGCAGAGGCAAACAATTAAAAAAGAGGTAAACCATGTGTCTTGCAATTCCCGCTGAAGTCAAGAAAATAAAGGGTGAATATGCTTTAGTAGATTTTGGGGGCTTAAAAAAAGACGTAAAGATAGTCTTGACGCCAGAAGTAAAAGTTGGTGATTATGTTATAGTACATGCTGGTTTCTCCATCCATGAAATGGATAAGGAGGAAGCAAGAGAATCCCTGGAGCTATGGAAGGAGATACTGAGCACTACATAATTTAACATGCTTGAATTTCGAGACAAAACAACAACTGAAGCTCTGATTAAAGAAATCAGAAAGATAAGTACGGAAAGCAACATAAAGATAATGCATATCTGCGGCACGCATGAGATGGCAATTGCTCGATGGGGATTGAGAGGACTTCTGCCGAAAAACATCAAGCTGATTTGCGGACCTGGTTGTCCTGTTTGCGTAACTTCCGCCTCAGAAATCGATTTTGCGATCAAGCTTGTAAAAGAAAAGGATGTAATACTTACCACATTTGGAGACATGTTTCGTGTTCCTGGGACAGGCTCATCCTTAAGTGAAGCAAAAAGCCAAGGTGCTGATGTAAGGGTTATTTATGGAATCGATGAAGCTGCAAAAATAGCCACAAAAACAGAAAAGCAGGTGGTTCATTTCTCGATAGGTTTTGAAACCACTGTTCCAAGCATAGCTTCTGAAATACTGGAAAGTAAAATGCTTAAGAATTTCTCCATTATTTGCAGTCACCGTCTTATTCCCCCAGCGATGGACTATCTCCTGTCTTCTGAAGATATTGAAATTGATGGATTTATTTGCCCTGGGCATGTTTCTACTATTATTGGATATGAACCTTACGAGGTCTTAGCTGAAGAATTTGCTAAACCAATGGTAGTAGGTGGATTTGAACCAGCTGATATTTTGCTTTCAATCTTGATGATCCTTAAGCAAATAAAGGCTGAAAGACCGGAAGTAGAAAATGAGTATACGAGGGCTGTAAAAAAAGAGGGGAATATCTTGGCTAAGAAGATGATGAATGACGTTTTTGAAACATGCGATAAAGGATGGCGAGGAATAGGCATAATCCCAAACTCAGGATTAAGATTAAAAGATGAATTTACAGAACTTGACGGAGAGAAGAAATTCAAAGTAGAAATAGGAAAATCCCAAGACTTAAGACCTGGCTGCAAATGCGGAGAGATTATGAAAGGGAAAGCCATACCACAAGATTGTCGATATTTTGGAAAGGTCTGCACCCCGGAAAGTCCTGTCGGCGCGTGCATAGTGTCTGCTGAAGGACCTTGTTATATTGCTTATAGTTATTCATAGGACATGAGGTGATGGAAATAGTGATTCCAAGAAGAACAAAGGAAGAGCTGAGAAGAAAGGGGAGCCGGCGTATTCCCAGAACCATACAGCTTTCACAGGGAGCTGGTGGCAGCATGATGGAAGCGTTAATAGAAAATCTTATTGCGAAGAGGCTTGATATAAAATCGAGTTTTGTGGGTTCTGGAATTGATAAGTTAGAGGATGCCGGCATCATAGATTTGGGGGGTATCAAGTTGGCTTTTACGACCGATGGGTGCACAGTTGATCCTATGTTTTACCCTGGGGGGAGCTTGGGAAGCTTATCTGTAGGCGCAACAATAAATGATCTTGCTGTCATGGGAGCAAAGCCAATAGCCATTTCATTTGGACTTATATTGGAGGAAGGTCTGCCTTTGGACATTCTCGAAAGAACTCTTGATAGAATGTCAGAAGTTTGTAAAGAGTCAGGTGTGCCTATAATAACCGGGGACACAAAAGTCATGGAAAAAGGCAAGGTTGACAAGTTGATAATAAATACCGCTGGAATAGGCATCATACAAGGCGACATAATTTCTGATTATGGTGCCCAGCCGGGTGACAAGATTCTCGTTTCTGGAACAATGGGAGACCATGGCATGAGTCTGGTTGCATTAAGATTCGGTTTTCAAAGCAACTTGAGATCAGATGAGGCACCTCTGTGGCACATGATGGAGCAACTACTTAATATAGGGGGGATAACATCTGCAAAGGATGCCACAAGGGGCGGATTTGGCCCAAACATAAATGAGCTTGCAAGGAAATCTAATGTCTGTTTCTATGTTTATGAGGACAAGATCCCCATCAAACCAGAAGCAAAGAGATTGGGAGAGGTCTTAGGAATTGATCCATTAAGCACTGCTTGTGAAGGTAAAATAATAATGACAGTCGAACCAGATAAAGCAGACGAAATCTTGGAAACAATGAGACACCACAAATATGGCAAAGAAGCAGCTATTATAGGGGAAGTAAGAAGGAATCCTAAAGGACAGGTTATATTAGAAACTGAGGTTGGTGGAAGAAAAGTCTTGCATCCCTCTGTAGGAGAGTTGCATCCTAGGATTTGTTAACAATCTCTATATATCCCTAGCGTATACCTTAAATTAGCGAATCGGAC
>JAIWBQ010000003.1:0-4118 GCA_048633745.1 bacterium | reverse complement strand
AGAATCCCAGCAAGGTCCTTTTCATAAACGATGTTTCACTCTACCTTCAGGCCGGAGATCTTCATAAGCTCCTCTTGTGGATCAATTCAACTCCCACGGTTATCATGAATGGCTACTATGGCTTTAGCCTGGGGGGAGGGGAATTGGGAAAGAGAGAGAGACAAAATGTGAAGGCACTCCAGAAAAGATGTGATAGGGTCATCGAGTTGTGATAAAATTCCCGTGTACGCCGTCGCTTCAGTTGAACCTCTACTGTAAAGAGAGGGGTACTCGGATTGTGAATTCTTTGTCATATTATTGATAAATAGATTCTTGATATGGTTTGTCTTGATTTGCACAGGGCTATGATTGCGCTTGCTACTCCTTTTATTTCACCATGCTGTAACCGGAGCAGCTGCCAAGACTGTGCAACTAAGGGTCTGTAATCTTGCCAGGGACGGTTGAGGCGGACCACCAGAAAGGGTAAGTTGTATCCTATGGCTCGTATTGAGAGCGTATTGAATACGATATGAACGTGGAATCTTCTACTGTGACCATAACGTTTGATGATCAGAAGACCAGCGTTGACCAGATTACAAAAAACCTTTCAAAGAGAGGGTGTCCAGTCTCAGGGGAACCTCGCTGGGCGGAGTGGTTTATCTTCTTGCGTGAGGGGTGCAATCCTTTTTCTCGTTTCTAATCCAAGCCTTAGCCCCCGGCGATCAAGAGTGTTATAGAGAGCTTGTCTCCGTCCATAACTGGTTTGGCTAACTCTTCCGGATAAGAGCTTTCCAGGTTAACATAGATATCAATATAGTTAAGTAACTTTCCCTTCTTATTAAAGAGCTTGGGCTCAATGCCGGGAAACCGTCTAACCAAGTCAGCAAGGCACTCACCTACGGTGGTACCACTGACCTCAGCTGTCGCCTGATTGTTTATCAAGTGGCGCAGGGCCTGATGAATATTTACCGTTATACTCACTGCTTACTCCGTTCTTCCCACCTGACCGCAGTGCTCGCAATGAGGATCTTTCTTGACCCTAAACTCAGTGAATTTCGTGTTCAAGTTATCGTAGATTAGTATCTAAGCTACCTCCAGCATTCTATCCACAGCCGCCTTCGCCCTAAGGCGGATCTCCTCGGAAACCTTTACCTCTGGGGATATCTCCTCCAGAGACCATAGTACCTTCTCAAGATTTATTAGCTTCATATTTGGGCAGACTGCGTGCTCAGATGCCGCGACAAATATCTTACCCGGGTTTTCCTTTCTAAGCCTATGTATTATTCCCACCTCAGTACCCACTATCATTTGACTGACATCCTGTCTCCTGGCGTACCGGCACATGCCCCCGGTGCTGAGGGCCTCATGTGCGAGGGCGATTACATCCGGTCGGCACTCTGGGTGAACTACTACCTTAGCCTGGGGATACTGTTGCCTAAGCTCAATAATATTTCTCGGGACTATTCTCATGTGAGTGGGGCAGTAGCCGGGCCAGAAGAACATCTTTTTATCAGTCTTGGTAGAGACATAATGACCCAGATACTGGTCAGGAACAAAAAGTACTTCCTTACTGTCCAAAGATCCTATGATCTTAACAGCATTTGCTGAGGTGCAACAAATGTCTGACTCCGCCTTAACCTCGGCCGTGGAGTTAACGTAGCAGACAACCGTAGCGTCTGGAAGCTCCTTTTTTCTCTCCCTTAGTTTTTCGACGGTAACCATGTTTGCCATGGGGCAGCCAGCGTGCATATCGGGAAGCAATACTGCTTTTTCAGGACAGAGAATTGAGGCCGTTTCCGCCATGAAGTGGACGCCGCAGAACACAATCACATCGGCATCGCTTCGAGCTGCATTTTGGCTGAGCTCTAGGGAATCTCCAACAAAGTCGGCAATATCTTGAACCTCACCCTGTTGGTAGTTATGGGCTATGATAACGGCATTCCTTTCTCTCTTAAGATTGAGAATTTTCTCAACTAGTTTGCCGGTACTATTCGCCATCAGTTACTATTCTCCACTCATGACTGTAAACATTCATTCTCTTTCCTCTGACAAAACCAATAAGCGTTATGCCCAATTGGTCGGCTAATCTCACCCCGAGGTCAGTGGGGGCTGACTTGGAGATAATCACGGGAATGTTTCTTTTGGCTACTTTGAGCAATATCTCCGAGGAGATTCTGCCGCTGGTGATTATGGCACGATCCTCTGTTGGGATACCTTCTAGAAGAGATTGACCAAAGATTTTGTCAATGGCATTATGCCTGCCGATGTCCTCAGCGAAGACGAGGATGCTTGTGGAATCACAAAGACCAGCACTATGGACGCCACCGGTTGTTCTATAAACCTTGGAGCGATTTCGGAGCTCTTTTACCAGGGCCAAGATCTCAGGGGCTGATATTCTCATTTGAGACTCTATCTTTCTCTGCCCCTGGACGTCAGCCGCGCTGTAGAAAGATGCCCCTCTTCCACAGCCCGAGGTTATAAACCGCTTGAATATGAGCTCGTCAGCGAATACCTTATCTTCCTCGGTTTCAACACGCACTAGGCCCCTCTTGTCATCAATTGTTACGTTTTCGATTTCATCCCTGCCATTAACTAATCCCTCAGAGGCAAGGAAACCGATGGCTAGATATTTTAAATCTGTGGGCCAACACAGCAAGGTCACCAACTCCCGGTTGTTAAGGATAATGGTGAGGGGTATTTCCCTAGCTACTAAGTCCTCGATGCTGCTTCTACCCTTTTCTGTAACTCGCAGTACAGTGAGTTTGTGGGTTCCATCTTTCATTCTTTATTAGCCTTCTTGCGGTATATTGAGCGGGTACTTACGTAGAGATGGTCATCTGGCCACCAATATGTTCCCATTTTTTTTGTGCTTTCTTGCTGAGCGTTACTCACCGGCGATCTTTCGGCTATCCGATGTTTCTACTCCCCTTTCTATCGTTCCGCCGCCTATTACGGTGTCATCGTCATAAAGGACTGCTGCCTGACCTGGGGTGATCGCCATCTGCGGTTCTTTGAATTTAATATGTATTTTGTCCTCATCCAATGGGGCTATTAGTGCCTCAGCCTCCTTGTGAAGGTATCTTATCTTTGCTTTTACCGCAATGGGTTGCTGTAATATCTTCATTGCTATCCAGTTGAGCTTGGAGGCTACAAGTTCGTCTCTGTAAGTTTCTCTTTTAGTGCCTACTATGATGGCGTTTCTTCCCTGATCGATGTCTGTTACATATAACCGCTCCTTGGATGATATCCCCAGTCCTTTGCGCTGCCCGATGGTATAAAATGCGATTCCCCGCCGCTCATGGCCACTAGTATCTTTGCCATAGCTCCTATCCGTTATAGTGCTAAGGGGAACCCCGAAGTAAATAAGGCCAATACACACGAACAATGGGAAAGCTATCGCTAACTGATCTTGTTCCTTTGCAGTTTTCGGTGCTCCTTGAGCATACACTTGTCCATAACTACCAACAGTCCAGCCTCCCTAGCCCGAGTTGCTGCCTCCTCATTTATCACTCCTTCCTGCATCCACACTGCCTTTGCCCCTATTTCAATTGCCTCCTCCACAATGGCCGGTACCTCTTCAGGCCGCCGGAAGATGTTAACCACGTCTACCGGCTTGGGGACAGAGCTAAGGCGGGAGTAACAAATCTCGCCCAATATCTCCCTTGCGTAGGTATTCACAGGGATTATTCTACAGCCCTGCCCTTTCAAGTAGCTAGCTACCCGATAGCTTGGCCTGTCTGGTTTTGGGGAAAGGCCGACCACAGCGATTGTTTTGCTGGAGTTCAGGATTTTTGCCTCTGTACTCACCTTTTCACCCCCTAAGCTTTACCTTTTTCAAGGACACCGCAGAAAGCTCTATGAACTATTAGGAGGTTTACTCCCGCCATCGGAATTTTCATTTCCCCACATTCCTTGGCTTCTAGAAGTGCTGAATAACCTTCTCACCATATATCGACCACACATCACCCATCTTTTTCTCTCCTATCGGTGGTTCCTTAAAAGCGGCGATATAGCTCTGAGCTTACCAATAATCCGAGGCAGGACGTCTAAAACCTGCTCTATCATCTCCTCAGTGGTCCACTTCCCTAAAGTAAGCCTCAACGAACCGTGTGCCTGTTCAGGGGAAAGCCCCATAGCCA
>JAIWBQ010000002.1:0-2540 GCA_048633745.1 bacterium | reverse complement strand
TGGTCAGGGCCATTATCTTGTACTCGTCAAACTCAAACAGATAATGTCCAGATCCTGCCTCACTGGGGTAGTTCATTACATCAACCGCTTTAATGTCTTCCATCTTGTTCTCCTTTGTCTTTAATTTGCGCCTAAAAGATGAGCCCCTTCAGCTTTAGTGTAAACCTAAAAACTCAATCGCATTCTCCCTGAGAACTCTTCTCTTGGTTTCGTCCTTTATGTCCAGCGATAAGAACTGACTTTTGGTAAGCTTCAGACCATATGTGTTAGTGCCAAACATTACTTTCTCTCGACCTCGCCCTCCATTCATAAATTGGACTGTGGTAGGATTCAGGTGAGCAGGATTATAGGCAGAGATATCACCGTAGACGTTAGGATGCCTGAAGAGCATGGAACACCACTCATCAATCCATGGATATCCCGTATGGGAAAGATTAATCTTGAGGTTTGGAAAATCTATAGCAACTTCATCAACATCCATAGGGTGTCCTACCCAACTGGGCAAGACTTCTGCAGAGTGCCCAACCTGCATGCCTACAGGAATACCTAGCTCATTACATTTGGCGTAGAAGGGATAACACTTCTTATCATTCGGGGAAAGGCCGAAGGTGATAGGGTGGAAATATGCATATTTAAAGCCATACTCCTTGACCGCCTTGTCTATATCCCGAAGGCTTTCCTCAATACGGAAGGGGTTATAGCTGACTCCTCCTATTATTCTGCCCTTGCCTTTCTGAACACACTCATTAACTACATCAATGCCGTAGTCTTCTATCAGTTGGAAATGCCGCCTGTAGGACCACATCTTGACATCAGTTATGACAACATAGTCATAGCCTGCCTCATCCATGTCCTTTACCAGCGCTTCTACGCTGGCGTGACCAGCCATAAATCCGGCAGCTTTGATCTTCTCGAACTCTTCCTCACTGGGCACCTTGCCTCCAAACTGGCTCTTGAAGGTGGTTTGGGCCTTTATCTTGTACTCGTCAAATCTAAACATATAATGTCCGTATCCTGCCTCAGTGGGATAGTTCATAATGTCAATGGCTTTGATGTCTTCCATCCTGGCCTCCTTTTATTCTTCTGTTGCTTTCGATGTGCGCGCCCAAACAAGCGCAACTGCATATAATAAGCCATCAGTCAGGATAAAGCAAGTCGGCCTTGCCATAAGGTAGACTTCTTCTGGAGTTGACATAATGCTCCAGCCGCACGATTTTACTGGCTTGGCCTGGGGATGATATTTGTGGTGAGTCCCTTCAGCTTATCTGTCGGGGGCATGGATATACCGTGTGGCAGGATCTGACGATTCATGACTTAGGAGAATTTGAAGGGGGGCAGGATTAGCACCTTCCTCAGCCAGATAGGCAGCGAAGCAATGTCTCAAGGTTTGAGGGGTTGCTTTGATTGGCGAGCCGCATCTTTCTGCGTACTTGGTAACAATATTCTGGATAGACCTTACTGTCAATCGCATTTTTTCACCGCTCTTCCGAGCATCGATATTACCACTATAGCGAATAAAAAGTGGCTCAAAATGGTCCCGGCGGGATTGCAGGTAGCGGCCAACCCATTGTGCGACTGTATTTGATAGAAATACTATGCGTATCTTATCCCCCTTGCCTTTGAGACCAAATTCCTTGCGCTCTAAGTGCACCTGGTCACGATTTAAACTAACTAATTCTGATACTCTTAATCCCTTGTTGTACAGTGTTTCCAGAATAGCTTTATCCCGCAGTTCTTTAATATTTGACTCGGGGGACGGCGCTTCAATTAATCTGATTAAATCTTCAAGCTCGGGTACTTGAGGCTGCTTTGGGACAGCCTTCAGCAATTTGACTGCTTCAGGTGCTAAAGGGCAGGGGTAGTCAATATCGATTAAGTAGCGCAGGTAAACCCGGAGTGCTGTCAACTTGTAGTTTATGGTGCACGGGGCAAGTTGCTTGTCACTATGATTGCTTGGCTTCGCTGTGTTTCGACTGCGCGAGGGAAGATATGCTTTATAGGAGGTGATGGTCTGCTTATTGATTTTATCAATTAGAATTAGTCAACATCTGCAAATTCCACCATAATTTATAAGCAGAAGTAGTGCCTATCTCTATGAACAAATCCGTATGACCATCCTTATAGACGCCCAAATCGGCGCGTCCTTTGCTAAGGAAAGGCTCAAGAATTACCTGGAACCCTTGATTTTCGAAGTATTCAGTGATTACACCCATCATTCTCTTGTGCCAGCTGCCACCATGACGTGCGGATTTTTTAGTGCCGTGCTTTTGTGTCAGGTCATCCCACAAGTCATGCCCATCTCTGGCAATGAACTCTTTTGCCACAATTTTGCCGGTGATAATTAAGAGGGCGATTTTCCGGAAAGTATATCGACATTCATCACAGCCTGGCACTTCATCTATGGACGTTTGCTCAATGACTCTCTCCAGCCATTTGCTCTCACGATTGATGGCCTCTTCGACAATGTGCCACGGCAATCCTGTTTCCATAGGCTTTCTATCCGTACTTGACATAACAGTTACCCTTGCATACTTTTGCCA
>JAIWBQ010000001.1:0-3586 GCA_048633745.1 bacterium | reverse complement strand
CTTGGTATACAAACTCCCATTTTCTTTGCACGATGGAATACACGTTTTCAGATGGCATACCTGCATAAATAATGCGGTCCTTGCCAAATCTCAGGTGATAACTATCACCAACTGATAATATAACTGACCTATCCATAATCCCCTCCTGTTAGGTTTTGAAACTGAATGGAGCTGTACCAGCATTGGTTATGATAGCCCTTAATTGGTCCCCTGCAGGTTGGAAGCGAAAACGGATTCTATTACTCCTCTTCCTCCTCACCCTCTTCCCAAATAGGCTCGGTGAATTGGTCAATGAATTCAGCTGTAGCGAGCTTGGATACTCTCTCCATCTCCTCTTCTGCTCGCTTAGCGAGCTTGCCGAGTTCAGTCAAGTCAACATCGATTCCTAGTATTCTAGTTAGAACCTTAAGTACAGCCAGGGAGGCTTTGGGGTTTGTAATCTGCGTAGTATAAGACGGCACTTCACCCAGCAAGCAAATGCCTTCCATATCTCGTTCCTTAGCTATTCCCAGGATTAATCCATTCAACCCGGCAATGCGGAGATCACCTCTAAGAACAACATCATATCTGCTTAACTCGCCAACTAACTCGGAAGCCGTAGCTACTCCCCAAACCTTGGATTCCTCGCTATGGTGGATGCGTGTTACGGCAGCAGCACAGCTATACACTCTCTTCACTTTAAGCCTCTGCGCCACGTCCAAAACGCATTTAGCCAGCTCATATCCCTTGGAATTGGGTTGCTCTTCACCAACAAACAACACTAGCCCCTTATCAGCCTTATCATCCTGCCAATAATAAAACTTGCTCTCGGGAAAGCGAGGCTCCTCAACCAGATTATCCTTAACCATAACGCCTATCGGCTCAAAGAAGTTGATAGCTTCAATTTCCCCTATTTCCACAGCATTCAGCTTTTGTACCAAATATCTGGTGGCTATCAGGGAAACACTGCCAATACCAGGCCAAGAAGCAAGCATAGAGCAAGTTCTAGGACGTGGCTGCTTATAAAGCTTTACAGCATTCTTCATATACCTCACCTGCCCTTCGTTGCTACTGATATGCCGGGGCAATATAAAGGAGGGGTTTGCAAAACTCCATCAACCCATCTTGACTCCCGCCCTATGGCAAGAAGCTCCTTCAAAACTTGATAGACATTCCCGGAAATCATAGTGTCCTTCACTCTCCCCACCATTTCCCCATTTTCTACTTTATAGCCCAGCAAGACATTACCACCGAAGTCACCACTCAGAAGATTACCCTGCTCAGCACCGATAACTTGCTCCACAACCAGACCTTCCTTTATATCCTTCACCATATCCTCAAAGGAAACATCTCCTTCACTTATAATAAAGGAACTTATAGCCGGCCTTATTTGCCCACCACCCACTCTCTTGCCATTACCAGTGCTCTGGGTGCCAGCCGAAGCTGCCGTCTGTAAATCGTATAAGAAACTCGATATTACTCCATGTGTGACAAGTGGTACACGCTGGCTGGGTACACCCTCATCATCATAAGGACGGCTCCTTATGCCATAGTCTATAGTAGCATCATCCCACAAGCTAAGCCTTTTGTCAAAAACTTCCTCCCCTAACCTGTCTTTTAATCTCGATGCCCCTTCAAGAACTGTTTTGCCGTTAAAAGCCAGCTCTATAGGGCTCAATAAAGCACTAGCCACGCCGCGAGATGTAAAAACCACCGGCAGCACCTTGGTAGGCAGGGTAGCTTTCTCCTCGGCCAGCTCCAATTGTCTAATTACCCTACCTGCCAGGCCATCAATACCAGAGGGTAAACGACATGAAACTTCACTATCACCAACAAAAAGCATATCTGTATCCTGAATAATAATACCCTCCAGGCTAAGAGCAAAGAAGCTCTTGTTATAGCTTGCTTCACCACCTTGAGAATTGATTATATGGACTGAGATTATTCCTTTAGTCACTTCCGCATCACAAAGAATATCGGGAGCATATCCCTTGACCCTGGCTATAAGCTCCCTGCCAATCTCGACCATCTCCTCCATCGATGTCCCCTCTACCTCGGGATCAAAGATGCTCACCTCAGGATAATCCCTGGTGGGAGGAAATTGAAACTCCGCCGGGAGGCCAAATTGAGATGTTTCCACAGCCATATCAATCAAAGTTTCCGCATCTACACCGCCACTGGCTGTGGCAAAGCCAATCTTGCCTTCCCGAAAAATCCGCAAAGCAACACTGGCGCCTTCCTTAGTTTCAATTTGTTTTAGCTCATTGGCTTCAAAATGAACTTGTGTTTCCCGGGAGGAAACCCAGAAAACCTCGGCTTGCTCAGCCACCTTCCGAGCAGAACGAAGAACCTCTAAAAGATGTTCCAATTATCTGCCTCCTATCACACAGTGACGAATTCTGATGTGCGGACTGCCGTTAGAAACTGGCAGAGGAGATTGCCCTCCCTTGCCACAGCCACCACCCTGATTCATCTCCAGGTCATTGCCGATAGCGTCTATATTCTCCAGGGTAATAAAAACGTTGCCGGTCAACACCACGGGACGCAACAATTCTGCCAGCTTTCCCTGGCGAATCATATAAGCTTCGCCGGCGGAAAAAGTAAACATCTCCAGGCTGGTCGTTCCCCCATACCAGTCTTTAACATAGACGCCCTCCTCGATGTCACCGAGCATTTCCTCAAAAGATGAACCACCATTTTCAATAAAAGTATTGGTCATGCGCACTATGGGGGGAAAGAGATAATTAATGGCGCGGGCATTCCCCGTAGGCGGTTCTCTCATCCTGGCCGCCGTCTCCCGAGAATGAAGCCTTCCCTCCAGAATGCCCTCCCGGACAAGATAGGTTTTCGCTGCCGGCATCCCTTCATCATCGTATTTATAGCTCCCCCGTAAACCAGGGATGGTAGCATCGTCAACAATATTGAGTTGCTCGCCGCCAAATCTTCTTCCCAAAGCCATAATATCCTTCAATTGCTCATTCTGATACACAAAGTCCGACTCAGATAAATGCCCAAAGGCTTCGTGGGCAAAAACTCCAGCCAAAATCGGGTCCAAAATTACAGTATACTCACCACCTTTTGCCTCAGGGGCAGAAAGAAGGGCTGCAGCACGCCTCGCTAGCTCCCTTACCTGGTCATGCAAACCTTCCATAGCGGAAAATTCACCGTTGCTTCCCATGCTTAATCCTGCCTGCTGGATTTCACTATTCTCTCGAGCTATAGCTGCCACCCGCAAGGTGAGGTCTGGTTTACTTTGCTCTATATAGCTGCCTTCGGAATTGGCAAAAACAACCCTGCGCCTGGCATCACGATAACCAATTCTTGTGCTTTGAATCTTGGGCGAAGCCAGCATAATATCATTGTATTCCTCCAGAAGCTCTTTCTTTGCCGCCAGTGATATGCTTGCCGAATCCTTCTTCAATTGTGGCACCACCGTATCTACCACGGGCTCCGTAGGGGAAAGTTCAAGTGCTTCTCTGCTGGCTAACCGTGCCTCCTCCACTGCCAGAGCTACCTTGTCCCGCAGCTTGTCAAGCTCATTAAAACTAACAAATCCCCAGCCCCCCTTGACCAGAGCTCGGACATTGCCACCGGAGCTGCGAGCCCT